>JAEPLS010000001.1:600000-900000 GCA_017644325.1 Prochlorococcus marinus CUG1438
GAGAAGAGGTAAAATCTATGTTATAAACAAGAAAAGACCTCGAAATAAACAGCGTCAGGGTTAAATTTCTACCCTTTAATTCAAACTTTTACTTACTCAAAACACGTGGCCAGGATTGCAGGAATTGACATACCTCGCGAAAAGCGAGTTGAAATTGCACTTACATACGTCTATGGAATTGGTTTGACAAGATCAAAGCAAATTCTTGCTAATACAGGTGTAAACCCAGATATTCGTGTCAAAGATCTTTCAGATTCTGATGTACAAAAACTTAGAGGTGCTTCAGAGGAATTTACATTAGAAGGAGATCTTAGAAGAAAAGAGGGAATGGCATTAAAACGTCTACAAGATATAGGTTGTGTGAGAGGAAGAAGACATAGAATGAGTCTTCCTGTAAGGGGCCAAAGAACTAGAACAAATGCAAGAACAAGAAGAGGTTCTAGAAAAACAGTTGCTGGTAGAAAAAAATAATTAACTAAATCTATTCACAAATTCTAGTATTTAATCAAAACAAAATGGCAGCTACAGTAAAAAAAACAGGTTCAAAGAAATCTAAACGAAATGTGCCTAATGGTGTGGTACATATTCAAAGCACATTTAATAACACTATTGTCTCAATTACTGATACTTCTGGTCATGTAATTTCTTGGTCTTCTGCAGGAGCCAGTGGATTTAAAGGTGCTCGTAAAGGTACACCATTTGCTGCTCAAACGGCTGCTGAAGCGGCGGCTAGGAGAGCGCTTGATCAAGGCATGAGACAAATAGAAGTCTTGGTTAGAGGACCAGGTTCAGGTAGGGAAACGGCCATAAGGGCTTTACAAGTGGCCGGTTTGGAAATAACTCTAATAAGAGATGTAACTCCATTACCTCATAATGGATGTAGAAGACCTAAACGGAGACGCGTTTAGGTTTTAAACTTCTCCATCAAAAAACCCCCCCCCCAAAAAAAACTTTTAACCTTATTTTTTTCCGTGTTGCAATACCAGATTGACAGAATCGACCATCAAATAGCAGATGATCGCTCCCAAACAGGAACTTTTTTAATTGGCCCTTTAGAAAGGGGACAAGCTACAACTTTGGGTAATTCGCTTCGAAGAGTCCTAATGGGAGGACTTGAAGGAAGTGCAGTGACTGCAGTTAGAATAGCAGGAATTAACCATGAATATGCAACTATTCCTGGTGTTAGAGAGGACGTTTTAGATATTCTTCTCAATTGTAAGCAACTATCAATTAATAGTTCTAATCCAGAGCTCGAAATTGGAAGGCTAGTTGCAAGTGGTCCAATGGAGGTGAAGGCTAATGATATTCAATTCTCATCTCAAGTTGAAATTGTTGATGGTGAAAAACCGATTGCAACTATTCAGGAGGGTCATAACTTAGAGTTAGAAATTCATGTTGAAAGAGGTGTGGGATATAGACCTGTCGACCGTAAAAATGAAGAGACAACTGCTATTGATTTACTTCAAATAGATGCTGTATTCATGCCAGTAAAGAGGGTTAATTTTACGATTGATGAAACTGCTGTAGCTGAGGGTGGAACTGGAAGAGAAAGATTAAAAATGGAAGTTGTAACAGATGGTTCAACAAGTCCTGATGATGCTATCGCTGAAGCAGCAAACCAGTTAATAGAACTCTTTCAACCACTTGCTACTGTAACAATGGTCGAGGAAATCCCTGAAGAACCTGAACCATCTCCTGAAGCTCAAATTCCTCTTGAGGAACTAAACTTGTCCGTTAGAGCATATAATTGTCTAAAAAGAGCACAAGTTAACTCAGTCTCAGATTTAATGGGTTTTAGCTATGAAGATCTGCTTGAGATTAAGAACTTTGGCTCTAAATCTGCAGATGAGGTTATTGAAGCCCTTGAGCGGATAGGAATTTCTATTCCACAAAGCCGAACTTCTGTTTAACATTTTTTAAGATTATGAGACACCAACTAAGAATTCCATTATTAAGTAAACCTGCTGACCAGAGGAAAGCACTTTTAAGAGGTTTAACTACACAACTAATTCGGGAAGGTCGAGTAACAACAACAAAAGCTAGAGCAAAAGCCTTAAGAAACGAAGCCGAAAGGATGATTTCTCTTGCAAAAGATGGTAGTTTGGCCTCTAGAAGAAGGGCTATCGGTTATATTTATGATAAGAAACTAGTTCATTCATTATTTGAAAAAGCAAAAGAAAGATACGGAGATAGAAAAGGAGGTTATACACGCATAGTCAGAACAGTCTCAAGAAAAGGTGATAACGCCCAGATGGCTATTATTGAACTTGTTTAAGTTAATTATAAGATTAGCCTTCATTATAAATAACTTTTGAAAAGAGTAGCTTTACTTGTCCAATATATTGGGTCTAATTATTCTGGTTGGCAAAGACAAAAAAATGCAATTACAGTTCAAGAAATCATAGAAAAAGCTCTATTTAAGATTACAAATCATCTTGTAAAGACTTTTGCCGCAGGTAGAACTGATGCTGGTGTTCATGCATCAGGACAAGTAGTACATTTTGATATTGATTGTGTCATTCCAGGTAGTCGTTTTTCAGTTTTACTAAATAGTCTTTTACCATCAACAATTAGAATCTTGGAGTCTGTCGAAGTGAAAGATTGTTGGCATGCGTGCTATTCAGCAAAATATAGACATTATCGATATGTTATTAATAACAGTAAATTTACGAATGTTTTTATAAATAATTGGTCATGGCATAGGTACCAAAAAGTACTAGATGTGACTCTAATGTCAAATGCATCAAAGAGTATGGAAGGAGAACATGATTTTTTTGCTTTTCAGAAAAGTGGAAGCAATAGAGCAACTTCCATCACAAAAATAAAAAAAATAGATATTAAAAGATTAGAGGACTTGATCTTTATTGATATCAAAGCCACTGGTTTTCTCTATGGAATGGTTCGTTTAATTGTTGGTCAACTAGTGTTAGTTGGAGAAAAAAAAATATCGCCTGAAATTTTTAAAGATAGATGGGTAAAGAAAAAGAAAAATGATGTTAAAGAATCAGCTCCAGCAAAGGGTTTATGTTTTGTAAATGCTATTTATGAAGAAAATGTATTTAACAAGATTAATAAAAACGATTTTTTCCCATTATTTCTAATTAAGGGTTTTTCTTAACTAGACATAATTGCATTGAGTTATTTGTGAAATTTATCAAAATTATTGTTTAATACTCCTCCAATAAGGTAGAATTTAATACTAAATTTAAATTTATTTTAGATAAATTTGGTAAATGAATAGAACTATCACTCCGTCAGAAGAAACTATTGTAAGAAATTGGTTTTTAGTTGACGCAAAAGATAAGACACTTGGGAGACTTGCTACAGAAATTGCAACTGTTTTAAGAGGAAAAAATAAGCCAACATTTACACCTCATTTAGATACAGGCGATTTTGTAATTGTTGTGAATGCTGAAAAAGTTGAGGTAACGGGTAAAAAAGCTTCACAAAAGTTATATAGGAGACATTCTGGAAGACCAGGAGGTATGAAAGTTGAAAAATTTGAATCTCTCAAAGAGAGAATTCCTGAAAGAATCATTGAGCAAGCTGTTAAGGGGATGTTGCCACATAACTCTCTAGGAAGACAGCAATTTAAAAAGCTAAAAGTTTATAAGGGTGCTGATCATCCTCATGCTGCTCAAAATCCTGTATTATTAAATTGTTAATTTATTAAAATGAATAGTCAAATAAAAAACAAAGCTGTCTATTGGGGAACTGGAAGGAGAAAAACTTCAGTAGCAAGAGTTCGCTTAATTCCTGGAAATGGGCAAATTACAATTAATGGTCGATCAGGAGATAATTACTTAAACTTCAATCCTCTCCACTTAAATTCAATAAAAGCTCCTTTGCAAACACTAGGCTTAGAAAATTCTTATGACGTTTTAGTAAATGTTCATGGAGGTGGTTTGACGGGGCAGGCTGATGCTATTAAGCAAGGGGCAGCAAGGGCACTATGCGAATTATCTCCTGATAACAGGAAACCGCTTAAAACAGAAGGTCATCTAAGTAGAGACCCTAGAGCTAAGGAAAGAAGAAAATATGGTCTTAAAAAAGCCAGAAAAGCTCCACAATTCTCTAAACGTTAAAGAAATTATTATCATGCCAAAATCAGAAATTCACCCAAAATGGTATCCAGATGCAAAAGTTATTTGTAATGGAGAAGTTGTAATGACAACAGGTTCAACTCAGCCCGAGCTACACGTTGATGTATGGAGCGGTAATCATCCTTTCTTCACTGGAACGCAAAAAATTCTTGATACGGAGGGTAGAGTTGATAGATTTATGAAAAAGTATGGCATGGGTTCAACCAATCCAGCTTCATCAAAAGAGCAAAAAGAAGAAAAAGTCTCTAAAAAATAGAATTTTCAAAAATTAAGCACAATTTCAATTGGAATACTCAACACTAATTGCAAGGTTGAAAACTGCTTCAGATAGTTTTGAAAATTTGGAAGTGCAGCTTGCAGATCCCGACATAGCTAATGATCCTAAAAAATTAGAATCAATTGCAAAAGAAAGGTCAAAATTGGAACCTTTGGTGATTGATTTTAATAAATTGCTTGATACTGTTAGGGAAATTGAAGAATCGAAAAATTTACTAAAAGAAAATAGAAATGATAAAGAGATGGAATCATTAATTCATGAAGAGTTAACCAACTTGGAGGAATGTAAAAATAAACTTATTCAAAAAACTACTTTTGCTTTATTACCTAAAGATCCAAGAGATGAAAGAAGTGTAATGTTAGAAATCAGAGCCGGTGCTGGAGGCAATGAGGCTTGTATATGGGCAGGGGATCTAGCACGAATGTATGAAAGATATGGACAAAAAATTGGATGGTCTGTAAAACCTGTGAGTTCATCTGAGTCAGATATGGGCGGTTTCAAGGAGTTAGTTATCTCTGTTAAGGGAGATTCTGTATATAGTCAACTTAAATTCGAGGCCGGTGTCCATAGAGTTCAAAGAGTTCCAGCTACTGAATCTCAAGGTAGAGTTCATACTTCTACTGCTACAGTAGCTGTAATGCCTGAGGCTGATCCAGTTGAGGTTAAGATTGATCCCACCGATTTAGAGGTCGGTACAGCAAGATCAGGAGGTGCAGGAGGACAAAATGTAAATAAGGTTGAAACTGCTATTGATCTTCTCCACAAACCCACAGGAATAAGAGTTTTTTGTACTCAAGAGAGATCACAATTGCAAAACCGTGAACGAGCAATGGAAATTTTAAGGGCTAAATTATATGAGATTCAATTAAAAGAAGCTAATGCTAAAGAGAGATCTCAAAGGCTTTTACAGGTTGGAACAGGGGATCGCAGTGAAAAAATTAGAACTTATAATTTTAAAGATAATAGAACAACTGATCATAGATTAGGTTCTAATTTCTCACTCGAACCAATTCTTGCGGGACAATTAGACGAAGTGATTGATGCATGCATAGCTCAAGAACAAAAGAGAATGATGGAAGATTTTAATAACGAAGTGAATTAAAATTTTTTTATTAGATTGCAACTCCTATTACATATTTACTCCATTCTTTATGTTTGCCAGAATCAATTTGTCTTGTGGCTTCAAAATTAAGATTACTTAGTGGTCGGTAAGGTTTACGTTTTAAAGGCATATTTGCCTCTTCTGGCGTGCGATTACCTTTTTGTACATTACATCTAAGACACGCTGTTGTAACATTCTCCCAGTTATCAGTTCCACCTCTGCTTCTTGGTAAAACATGATCGATTGATAAGTTACTTCCCCTGTAGTTGCAGTATTGACACGCATTATTATCTCTGAGCAGAATATTTTTTCTCGTTAAAGAAACTTCTCTAAAAGGAACCTTGACATAGTAACGCAGTCTGATAACAGTGGGCAATTTTTTACCGCAATGAATTGAGAGAGATTTATCCTCCTCTAAGCTTTCTGCTTTACCTTTAATCATTAAGATAACAGCTCTTCTCCAAGAAGTGATGTTTAAAGGTTCATATGATGCATTTAAAACTAGAGTCTGGCTCATGCCAAAATACAATTTACATGTCATGCTAACTGTATATTTCAATAAGCGCATAAAAATTGTGCAAGGTTAATGCAAATTAGACGAACTAATCAAGGATTTAATTTTGATAAGCATCCAGCTTTAGAGAAAGATATAGATCCAAAACAAAGAGCATGGATTGAAGTGAGTGGTAAAGCAATTGAGAAAAATGTAAGGCAGTTAAGATCAAAATTAAGTAAGAGTTGTCAATTTATGGCAGTTGTTAAAGCCGATGGATATGGACATGATGCAAAATTAGTATCCGAATATGCTATCAAAGGTGGAGCTTCTCAATTTGGAGTTGCCACCTTAAAAGAGGGTATTAAGCTTCGTTCTTCTGGAGTAAAAAAACCAATTCTCATACTTGGAAATCTTTATACAAAAAAGGATTTAATCATCGCTTTTAAAAATGATCTTATGCCAACTATTAGTAGTATAAGAGAATGTTTAATTTGCAATAATATTGGAAAGCATTATGGGTTGAAATTTTCCTTACACATCAAAGTTGATACTGGAATGTCAAGATTAGGATTTGAATGTAATAAATTTTTGCAGCAATTTGAAAAAATAAAATCTTTTGAAAATATTACTATTGAGGGAATATATAGTCATTTATCATCTGCTGATGAAGACAACTCATTAGATTCAAAAAGTATTACACAATTGCAAAGACTCAAGTTTGAGGAATTATTAAACCAAATTAATATTGATAGAAATCAAGATATCAAGGTTCATTTAGCTAATTCTGCGGGAATGCTCATTAATAAGGATTTTCATTTTCATATGGTACGTGTTGGACTTGCTATGTATGGGTGTAGCCCTTTTGCAAAAATAGATAAAAATATATCGCTTAAACCAGCATTATTTTTGAAGGTCAAAGTTGCTTTTATAAGAAGTATTGATAAAGGTGTAAGTGTAAGTTATGGAGGAAAATTTGTAAGTAGAAGAAAAACTAAATTGGCAATATTAAGTATTGGTTACGCAGATGGAGTATCGAGGAATCTTTCAGGCAAAATAAAAGTTATCCATAATAATAAACTTTTTAACCAAGTTGGAGCTATAACTATGGATCAGATGATGGTTGACATAACAGGTTCTAATGACATTAAAATTGGAAGTACTATGTTATTACTTGGATCTGATGGAGATAAAACAATTTCTCCATGTGAATGGGCCAAAGAATCTAATACTATACCTTGGGAAATTATTTGTTCTTTTAAAAATAGGTTACCAAGAGTTCAAGTTGATTAGACGTTTCGATTAAATAAAAAATTTTGAATGTTTGCAAGAAAATTGATAATGTATAAGAATTGGAGAGGTGGCTGAGTGGTTGAAAGCGGCTCCCTGCTAAGGAGTTACAGGAGGTAACTTTTGTCGAGGGTTCGAATCCCTCCCTCTCCGTAATTAATTTAGAGATTTTTTATTTTTGAATCTTAAAATTTGGCAAGATTAATGGAAATTAGGTCATAAATAGAATTTAGAATTACTTCAGCGCCTGCATTTTTTAAATTTGTTTCGTATAAATTACGTTCTTTTAATCTAGACTTTAAATGTAAATGAGGAGGGGCTATTCCGATACTTATGAATTTCTGAGACGGTATTTCTTTTCTAGCGTTGATAACTGTATTTATATCTGCAATAGTATCACCTACATATGCAATAGGAATATTAGATGGGCCAAGTTTATCTCCAACAAGTTTTCTTGATAACTTTATAAATCCATTTGGATCAGGCTTGTCAGGAGCATCCCCCATAGCTATTAATGGAGGTGATTTGAGTCCAAGTCTTTTTTCTAAAACAAATCTAGCAGAGGCAGGCTCTGCACCACTCACAAAACCCCAAATTATTCCATTGCTTCTTAATAAATCAAAAAACTCTTTATCAACTAATAAATCCTCATAGGTTATGAATCCAGACCAATTTTTACTATCTTTATTTGGATCGCCTCCAAAGTAAAATTCTTTAAAACACTTAACTATTAACTCTCTTGAAGGTATTTCAAGAGACAAATTTTCCTTTTTTATATATCTTTTAATAAGCTCTAGACTTAAATCCCAGTCATTATTCCATATCCCTTCATTTTTTGCATTATCAATATCTATAAAACTAGGCTCCCATCCTGAAAATTTGTAAACTGTTTTTTTTAATGCAAGCCTATAACTATTTTCTACGCTACGTATTACACCATCGATGTCAAATAAAACTAGACCAGTATTTTTCAATGAGTTTTCCTAATTCTTGCCTATAAAAGATTAGTATTCTTATTAAAAAAAAGCAAAGAAAAACATCCCATGATTTATTAATTAAACTTAATTTTGTAAATATCCTCTAGGTGTAAGAAATATCTCATCTATTAACGTGGTTTGAGAATTCCCGATTATTATTATTGATAACATATCTATTTCTTTAAAAGGAATGGTATTTAAAGTGCAAAATCTTTTGGATTGATTTTCTCTTCCTACTTGCCTAGCTATTAGAACGGGAGTATCCCCTTGCCTAGATTTTAAACACAGATCAATTGCACATTTTAGCTGCCAATTTCTTTCAACTGATTGAGGATTAAAAAAAGCTATTACAAAGTCACCTATTAGAGCTCCTTCAATTCTTTTTTCTATGAGAGACCAAGGCGTTAATTTATCACTTAAACTTATTGAACAAAAGTCATTCATTAGTGGGGCTCCACTTAACGCCGCCGCTAATTGAATACTACTTATACCAGGATGAACTTCAAAGTAAGGTCTAAATTCTTTTTTGATTTTTTGGACCAATTCTAAAAGTAAACCAGCCATGCCATAAAATCCAGATTCACCTGAAGAAATTAAGGCCACCTTTATTCCTTCCTCGGCTAGCTTGATTGCTTGACTGCATCTTTTTTTTTCTTCAGTAAGTTTACTTTCAATTAAAACCTGGTCACTTCTTTGTAAAGGTTTAATTAAATCTAAATACATTTTGTATCCAATCCAAACAGTAGATCTTGCAAGTGCCTTTCTTGAATCATTGGTTATAAAAGAGGTATCGCCAGGACCACTTCCGATAATGTGAATTTCGCCATTGGTTGGGTAATATTGATTTTTTGATTCGGCTATGGCAAAAGTTACTGCGCCAGATTTATTTGTTGGAAAATCTCTATTTTTAAAAATTATTTTTTCTTTTAATAATTTTGATTCTTTACCTGCTGCGAGTAAGCATGAAGCTTCTGCTACAGAAGGTGTACCAATTTCTTCTTGCACTATATTTGATGGATTAGGAACAATTATTTTTGAAAGATCATCTTTAGTAAAAAACTTGATAGGCAAGTTTTTTTCTTCAGCAAGTTTTAAAATTCCTTTCTCATTTTTTTTTATATCAATAGTTGCAAATCCTGCAATTGAATGATGTGATAGATTTCCCGACTCCAAAAAATTATTTAAAGAATTGGCTATCAATTCTTTGCTTGTATTTCTTTCACAACCAATGCCAATCCATAATACTGGAGGATGCCAAGTTGTTTTGTGATTCGCGAATATACTCACATGAAATGTTGATCCTGTTGTTTCAGATTCCTTTTCATTAATTTCAATAATATTCTCAGCTGATTCTGATGTTTTCCATAAATTACTACCAGATAGTTGTTTGCAAAATATCTTTTCGTTCTTCGATTGTTTTATCACCAGTTTTGACCAGTTTTTTATTGCACCAGATCTTTTCCACCCCCATTGATTACCGAATGAATCTAGATTTAGGTAGCTTTGATCATTTGAATTATTAGTTTCTATTATTTGACCTCCAAATAAATTAGAAATTTGAATTGCGATATTATGAGTTTCTGACTGATGTAGGCCAATTAAAGGCACTATTTTGGAACACTTTTTATCTATTACAATAACCCCTGGATCTTGATCTTTATGCGTTAAAAAAGGACTAATTAGTCTTACTGACGCACCAATTGATCCGATAAAAATTATTAAATCCAGTTCGGCCCATTTTTGAAGTAAAATTTCTCTAGGCTTTCTTATTTCCACCATCTGATTTTCTCTTACGTCATTTTTTGAGGAACTTGAAATATAAATCTCTTTAACAAATTCGGCTTTTTTAAGCCTTTTTAAAAGTTCACTTGAATTACTAGATAGACCTATTGCGATTCCTTTCAAATCAGATAATACTATTCTTTATGATGAAATTATATACCGTCATAGCATTTAAAAATTTTCTGTGAAATATAAAAAAAAATTTAAGATATTTGTTTAAAATTTAAGCAAAAATACTCATAACTTAGTTATGGGCAAGAATTTAACAAAATATTCATATAGTAACAATCATTAGAACATTTGTTACGTTAATGCATAACGAAAGAATCTTTGCCTTATTATTTTTGAAACGAATATCTAAAGTTACGGTAGATTCGTTTTCTTGAACATTATTATCAAAGATAAGTCCAAGATTCGATCAATCGGCTTTAATGTCAATTATTTTCGAGGTGCTAGATGACCATCAGCCCACCAGAAAGTGGAGAAAAAAACAAGAAAGTTTTGGAAGATCCTGTCAAGGCAGATCCAAGACCTATTGATTTTGCCAAATTAGATAAACCAGGTTTCTGGTCAAGTAAATTATCTAAGGGTCCAAAAACTACAACTTGGATCTGGAATTTGCATGCCGATGCACACGATTTTGATGTGCATACTGGCGATGCCGAAGAAGCAACAAGAAAAATCTTTTCAGCTCACTTTGGACATCTGGCAGTCATTTTCATATGGATGAGTGCTGCATTTTTCCATGGAGCTAGATTTTCTAATTACTCAGGTTGGTTAGCTGATCCAACCCATGTTAAACCCGGAGCTCAGCAAGTTTGGGCAATCGTAGGCCAAGAAATGCTCAATGCTGATCTAGGTGCTAACTATAACGGCATACAAATCAGTTCAGGAATATTCCACATGTGGCGAGCATGGGGAATAACTAATGAAAGTGAACTTATGGCTTTGGCAATAGGTGCTGTAGTAATGGCTGCACTGATGCTTCATGCTGGAATTTTTCATTATCACAAAGCAGCTCCAAAAATGGAATGGTTCCAAGATATTGAGTCAATGCTTAACCACCACATAGCAGGTTTAGTTGGACTAGGATCATTAGCATGGGCTGGCCATTGTATTCATATCGGAGCTCCTACAGCGGCACTCTTAGATGCAATCGATGCAGGGACTCCGTTAGTAATTAATGGTAAAGAAATAGCAACTATTGCGGATATGCCTATGCCGCATCAATTATGTGATCCACAAATTATCGGACAAATTTTTCCAGGATTAGCAAGTGGTACAGGTAACTTCTTTAGTTTAAACTGGTTAGCTTTCTCAGACTTCCTTACTTTTAAAGGTGGACTTAACCCTGTGACAGGAAGCTTATGGATGACTGATGTATCACATCATCATTTAGCTTTTGGTGTAATTGCAATTATTGGTGGTCATATGTATAGAACCAATTATGGTATTGGTCATAGTATGAAAGAAATATTAGATTCACAACAAGGAGACCCAATATTATTCCCTGCTCCAAAAGGTCATCAAGGTCTTTTTGAGTTCATGGCAGAAAGTAGACATGCCCAGCTTGCTGTAAACCTAGCAATGCTTGGATCAATAAGCATACTTGTATCTCATCACATGTATGCAATGCCTCCATACCCATATATAGCTACGGACTATATGACAGTACTTGGATTATTTACACATCACATGTGGATAGGTGGATTATTCATAGTAGGTGCAGGTGCTCATGCAGGTATTGCAATGGTTAGAGATTACGATCCAGCAAAGCATATCGATAACGTATTAGACAGAATTCTTAAAGCAAGAGATGCCTTAATCAGTCACTTGAACTGGGTATGTATGTGGTTAGGATTCCATAGTTTTGGACTCTATATTCACAACGATACTATGAGGGCTTTGGGTAGACCTCAAGACATGTTTAGTGATTCTGCAATCCAACTTCAGCCAATTTTTGCTCAATGGGTACAGAGTATTCAAGCATCTGCTGTTGGAACTTCTCTATTAGCAGGTACTGCTGAAGCTTTACCTCACAAAGCTTTAAGTGAAGTTTTTAATGGAAGTCTAGTAGAGGTTGGTGGAAAGGTTGCTATAGCTCCAATTCAATTAGGTACAGCTGATTTAATGATTCATCATATTCATGCTTTCCAAATTCACGTAACTGTTTTGATACTTCTAAAAGGAGTACTTTACGCAAGAAGTTCAAGGTTGATTCCTGATAAAGCTTCTTTAGGATTTAGATTCCCTTGTGATGGTCCAGGAAGAGGTGGTACATGTCAAGTTTCATCATGGGATCACGTGTTCTTGGCTCTTTTCTGGATGTATAACTGTTTATCAATAGTTATTTTCCACTTCTCTTGGAAAATGCAGAGTGATGTTTGGGGACTTACTGGTGGTAATTTCGCACAAAGCTCCATTACTATTAATGGTTGGTTAAGAGATTTTCTTTGGGCGCAAGCTTCTCAAGTATTAACAAGTTATGGCCAATCTATAAGCATGTACGGTTTGATGTTCTTAGGAGCTCACTTCATATGGGCATTTAGCTTAATGTTCCTCTTTAGTGGACGCGGGTATTGGCAAGAATTGTTCGAATCAATTGTTTGGGCACATAACAAACTTAAAGTTGCTCCAACCATTCAACCAAGAGCTTTATCTATTACTCAGGGTAGAGCAGTAGGTGTAACACACTTCCTTGTCGGTGGTATTGCTACCACATGGGCTTTCTTCCATGCTCGCCTTTTCGGCTTGGGCTAATTACCTGAACTTCACCTTTTTAATTCAATGGCAACAAAATTTCCATCATTTAACCAGGGTCTAGCTCAGGACCCTACAACTCGACGAATATGGTACGGAATAGCTACCGCTCACGACTTTGAAAGTCATGATGGTATGACCGAAGAAAAGCTTTATCAGAAGCTTTTCTCCACACATTTTGGTCATCTAGCAATAATCGCCCTTTGGGTAGCCGGTAACCTATTTCATATTGCTTGGCAAGGTAACTTCGAGCAATTTGTACTTGATCCAACTCACGTTCGTCCTATTGCTCATGCTATTTGGGATCCTCATTTTGGATCTGGTATCACAGAAGCAATGACACAAGCTGGAGCAAATGGACCAGTAAACATAGCTTACTCAGGTCTCTACCATTGGTGGTACACAATTGGAATGAGAACTAATGAGCAACTCTTCCAAGCTTCAATATTCATGAGTATTTTGGCTTGTTGGACTCTATTTGCTGGTTGGTTACACTTACAGCCAAAATTCAGACCTTCTCTAGCTTGGTTCAAAAATGCAGAGTCAAGATTGAATCATCATTTAGCTGTTTTATTTGGTTTTAGTAGTATCGCTTGGACAGGTCATTTGGTTCATGTTGCTATACCTGAATCAAGAGGACAACATGTAGGTTGGGATAACTGGTTAACTGTTCTTCCACACCCTGCAGGATTAGCTCCTTTCTTTACTTTAAACTGGGGAGCTTATGCCCAAAATCCTGATTCTTTAGATCAAGTATTCGGAACAGCTGAGGGAGCTGGAACAGCGATATTTACTTTCTTGGGTGGTCTTCATCCTCAAAGTGAAGCATTATGGCTTACCGATATTGCACACCATCATATTGCGATTGGAACAGTTTTTGTAATTGCTGGTCATATGTATAGAAATACTTTTGGTATTGGTCATAGCCTCAAAGAAATTACAGAAGCTCATAATACAAGACATCCTAATGATCCTCATAAAGGTAGTTTTGGAATTAACCATGACGGAATATATGAAACTGTAAATAATTCATTACATTTCCAACTTGGACTAGCATTAGCATCACTTGGTGTAGCAACTTCTCTTGTAGCGCAACATATGGGTGCACTTCCCTCGTACGCTTTTATTGCCAGGGATTACACTACACAATCTGCTTTATATAGTCATCATCAGTACATAGCAATGTTCTTGATGGTTGGTGCCTTTGCACACGGAGCCATTTTCTTTGTAAGAGATTATGATCCAGAATTAAATAAAGATAATGTATTGGCAAGAGTTCTTGGGACAAAGGAAGCTTTGATCAGTCACCTAAGTTGGGTAACAATGTTGCTAGGATTCCACACCTTGGGAATTTATGTTCATAACGATGTTGTTGTAGCTTTTGGTAATCCTGAAAAGCAAATTCTAATTGAGCCAGTATTTGCTCAATTTGTACAGGCTGCTCAAGGTAAGATGATGTACGGCTTTAATGCTTTATTATCTGATCCTACAAGTTCAGCAAGCCTCGCTGCTAATTCATTACCAGGTAATCATTACTGGATGGATCTGATCAATAGACAAGATGCATTAAGTGCTTTCTTACCTATCGGTCCTGCAGATTTCTTAGTTCACCATGCTATCGCTTTAGGTCTTCATACAACAGCTTTAATTCTTATTAAAGGTGCACTTGATGCTAGAGGAACAAAATTAATTCCTGATAAGAAAGATTTAGGTTATGCATTCCCTTGCGATGGACCTGGACGTGGAGGTACGTGTGATAGTTCATCTTGGGATGCTATGTATTTAGCTATGTTCTGGGCATTAAATTTACTAGCATGGGTAACTTTCTACTGGCATTGGAAGCACCTGGCAATATGGCAGGGTAATGTAGCACAATTTAATGAATCAGGAACTTATCTAATGGGTTGGTTCAGAGATTATCTCTGGTTGAACTCTGCTCAACTTATTAACGGATATAATCCATTCGGAGTAAATTCTTTATCTCCTTGGGCTTGGATGTTCCTATTCGGTCATTTAGTTTGGGCTACTGGTTTCATGTTCCTAATATCATGGAGAGGTTACTGGCAAGAATTAATTGAAACATTAGTTTGGGCACATCAGCGTACTCCAATAGCTAATCTTGTTGGTTGGAGAGATAAGCCAGTTGCACTTTCAATTGTTCAGGCTAGATTAGTTGGACTCGCACATTTCACGATTGGAAACATTCTTACATTCGGTGCATTTGTTATTGCATCAACTTCAGGTAAGTTTGGTTAAATTTTTTCTTAAATAACTTTAATCACCACATTTGTGGTGATTTTTTTTTGTTTAATTTTAATGTTCTAAATTAAGTTAAAATTATATAAATATTATCAAATATAAATGTCAGATATAAAACAATTAGTTTCTATTATTATCCCTGTTTTCAATGAAAGTGAGAGTATTGGTTTTTTATTAGATGAAGTTATAAATGTAATGTCATTTCATGAATTTAATTTTGAATTGATTGTTGTCAATGATGGTTCTAAGGATAAAACTTATCAAGTATTGAAAGAACTAACTCCCAAAATTAAAGAATTGTCAGTAATTTCCCTTCGCAAAAATTACGGGCAAACTGCAGCCATGTCAGCTGGCTTTGATAATTCTAAAGGTGATATTATCATTACTTTGGACGGTGATTTACAGAATGATCCAAATGATATTCCTACATTAATTTCTGAAATTAATGATGGGTATGATTTAATTTGTGGGTGGAGGTTTGATAGAAAAGATAAACTAATTAATAGAAAGATTCCATCAAAAATAGCAAACAAATTAATAGCTCATGTTACAGGTTTAAAGTTGCATGACTATGGATGCTCATTAAAAGCTTTTAAGAAAGAAATAATAGATGATATTAAGTTGTATGGTGAACTTCACAGGTTTTTGCCCGTTTTAGCAAATATTGAAGGTGCAAGAATCAAAGAAATTAAAGTAAATCATAGAAGCAGGCAATATGGATCTAGTAAATATGGAATTGATAGAACTTTTAGAGTTTTAATGGATTTACTAACTGTTTGGTTTATGACTAAATTTTTAACAAGACCTATGTATGGATTTGGTTTTGTTGGAATTATAAGTATTTTCATTAGCCTTGCGATGAGTTCTTATTTGATGGTCTTAAAAATAATGGGTGAGGATATTGGAAATCGTCCTTTGCTAATTTTTGCATTAATATTAGGTGTTGCTGGTGTTCAATTATTTAGCTTTGGATTATTGAGCGAACTTTTAATTAGGACATATCATGAAAGTCAAGGTCGTCCAATTTATAGAATTAGATCAATAAGTAGTACTAATCAAAATTGATTGTTTACTTGAACTTTCTTATTAATAGAGCCGAAATTTCAACGACTTCAGGAGAAATATCTCTTAGCCCTTTTCGTAAAATTGGTAATGTTGATTTATCAGCCAATTCTTCCGCAATTTTTAGTGCCTTTAATTTATTTTCTGTATTACCATTAAAAAGACTAAACATTTTATTTCTTTTAGAATTTTTATAAAATACTGAGTACTTTTTTTCTTCGTGATAATATAAAAAACTATTTTTATTAGATGAAAATTCATTATTTTTGTTTGATTTAACAGAATAAAAATTTCTTTTATTTATTAATTTTTTAAAGCTTCTTTTTTTAAAAACTATAAGTAATATTCCTATTAAAATAATAAGTACAATTGCGAAAAAATTTATCATGTAAAAAGTTAATAATTTTTATATCATCCAGTAATAAAATTAACACTATTTCGCAGTTAAATACTAAAGTGTTTAAAGATGTTTAAAGAACTATGCCATCTGATTTACCAAGTCTTTTACCTTCCATTTTTGTTCCATTAATTGGTATAGCAATGCCTGCTGTTTTTATCGTATTGATTGGAAGATTAATTACAGCAACTGAATAAATTATCAACTACTAAATTATTAAAAAAATGAGCGACTTTCAAAAATCATTCTCAGAATCAACAAGTTCCATTAAGTTTGATGAGAAATATATAGATACTTCTGTACAACCAAATGATATTGGCGTAGCAGAACAATGGGCAGTAAAAACAGTTGCTGATCCCTGTGTTGGTAATTTAGCTACTCCAGTTAATAGTGGTTATTTTACAAAAGCCTTTATAAATAATTTACCTTTTTATAGAGAAGGTATTTCCCCTAATTTTAGAGGTTTAGAAACTGGAGCAGCTTTTGGATATCTTCTATACGGACCTTTCACTATGACTGGCCCATTAAGAAATTCTGAATTTGCTTTAACTGCTGGACTTCTAGCTACTATTGGAGCTGTTCATATCTTGACAGCTCTTTTTGTTCTATACAATGCACCTGGTAAAGCACCTAATGTTCAACCTCCAGATGCGACTGTTAATAATCCGCCAAAGGACTTATTTACAAGAGCTGGTTGGGCTGATTTTACAAGTGGATTTTGGTTAGGGGGCTGTGGAGGAGCTGTTTTTGCTTGGTTACTTGTTGGGACATTACACTTAGATACCATAATGCCAATCATTAAAAATATTTGGACTGCTGGTTAATTCCTAAATAAAAGAATAAGTAATATTTAAATTTAATTTAAAATTAAAAGGTGCGCATTATTAATTAACGTATGGTTCTGTCCCATCTATAATTTCTAACTACTCTTCCTGCCGAAATTAGTTTAGATTTATAATGAAGTGAGATTTTGTCATTTGACTTTTTTAGGGTATCTAATCCTATTCCATTTCTGCCAAAATCCTTTCCAGAGCTATGGTAATACAATCCGTCTCCATTGTAGATTCCAATATGATCACATTTTTTTTCATTTCCAAAAAATAAAAGATCGCCAGGTTGTAGAGCTGCATAGGATTTTTTGTAATAAAAAAGGTGTTTACAAAAACTTTTTATTTGAAAAGAGTCTCGAGGTATATGAATTTTATGCTTTAAAAAAGCAGTCTGAATTAATCCAGAACAATCAAAATTGGGTCCTAATGTACCTCCCCAAAGGTATTCATTATTTAACTCAGATTGATCCTTGATCCATTTTAAAATTGAGTTAACTTTATCTTTTATAAAGAAGTATTCTTTTTTTGAATTCTCAGTTTTTCCTAATTCGTATTTTTCAATAATTAATCCATCTAAGTTTATCCAACAGACGTAACCATCTTCATATAGTTGAACTAGTATTCTTGAAAATTTGTGGTTTTTTAGATAAATATTGGGATAAATAAGCCTAAAAATTCTATTTTTAAAAATTTCTGTAACTAATTTATCTTCTGTTTCATTTTGATATCCAGAAATATTAACTTTTAATTTCCACCAAATAGTTTTTGAAAAATTAGTTTGTTTAAATAGTGAGATAGGATTTCTATAACTTTCCATACAATGTCCTTTTACTACTTAAGCGAAGAGATGGATCTAGCCTTAAATGATATTTTAAGCAGAGCATGCTCTTATAATAAAGATTTTTCAAGAGAAGATATTTCGATAACTTGGATTAATTATAAAAGCAAAAATCAAAGTGTATTAAAAGGTTTTGGAACTGGTATTAATAATAAAAAAATGGTTTATCCTGCCAGCATAGTCAAGTTGGTGTATGCCCTTGCTGCATTTTATTGGATTAAAAAAGGAAGTTTATTATTATCAGATGAAATTATTGATGCTGTGAAGAAAATGTTGTCTTTATCCAGTAATAATGCAACAAGCTTTTTAATTGATTTACTTAGTGGAACAACAAGTGGACCTTGTATAGAAGGCGAACTATGGGAAAATTGGAAATACCAAAGAAGTATAATAAATGATTGGATACATGATTTAAATTGGGAAGAATTGGTTGGTATAAATTGCTGTCAGAAGACCTGGGATGATGGACCATTTGGTCGTGAGAAAGAATTTTATGGACATGATAATAAAAATAGAAACGCTATGAATTCTGATTCGGCTGCAAGGGTTTTGGAGGAAATTATGATACATATTGATTATCAAAAAAATGATTTAAATTTACGAAGTTTTTTGAAAAGAAATTTGAATAAACTTGTTCTTAAAAACGATTCCCTTAATCAAATAGATGGTTTTTTGGGAGCAGGATTACCAGAAAGCATGAATCTTTGGAGTAAAGCAGGCTTAATGTCTGAAGTTAGACATGATTCTGCTTGGTGGACTAATAGTCAATCTCTACATACTTTATTAGTTGTTTTTTGTGACGGAGAAAAATATTCCAAAGATACTTCCTTTTTACCATCAATAGCAAAAGAAGTGTATGAATTTAATAAGACACTTATTATTAACGACTAAAGTGTATCGTCTATGAAATTAGAGTCTAATTTGTTGGTATAGGCTTCATAAGGTAACATCATTACCTCTACACAATCTAAATCATTCATAATCCATTCTCTATATTCTGCTAACAAACTTTTTCTATCTTCATCATCTAATTCATAAATACGCAATGCAGTGTCTTTTATATTTTCTTTAATTAAATTTTCAATTTCTGTCTTCCTCATTTTATGTTAATTCTCCTTCCAAAATAACCCTTCTTATTGTTGATAATGCAATGCCTGTTTGTGATCTGATTGATCTATATGAATATCCCTCATTACGCAATCTGATTACTAAAGATTCTTTTAAAGGACTGATTTTGGGCCTTCCTCCCAGATTATTTCCAGATAATTTTCTGCGTAAAAGTTGTTCTCTTTTTCTTTCACATAAACTTTTGTCTTCTAGATTTTCTAATTCATATAAAATCCTAAAAATTGAGGAATTATCTTTGATAGATTCATTAGCCACAAAAAAACCAGTCAAAGTTCGCAATTTAATATCCTTATTAATAAGTTTATTTATTGTCATCAAACATTCTTTTTTATTTTTAAATGCTCGATCAAGCTGAGTTATTATTAATTGATCACCCTTAGTTAAGTAATTTATAGCTTTATTGAGTTGGGGTTTGACCTCAGCATCTAAACTAATAAATTCAGAGAAAACTATACTGCAACCTTTTTCCTTTAAATTTTTTATTTGCTCTCCTAAATTTTCAAATTCATTATGAGTAGCTCTAGCATAACCTATTGATTTAGAGCTTTTATTTTTTTCAGATAGTAAAATACGCTTTCTTTTAAATTTAAAAGTCAATGTTTTATTACATATATTTTTTACTGTATCAATAAATAGAATAAAAAACACTTTTTAGTACATAATATTAAAATTATTAAACTAGATAATTATAAGCTAGTGTGTAATTTAAGCGTACTAATTACTGTATTAAAAATTACATTCTATATACTGTTCTAGTTTTAGTTGTTGTAACATAAATATAGTGTAACTATTAATTTGAATTAGGATCTTTCAATTTGTCGATGGATTTATGAAATGATTTATTTCTTGATCTCTATTGAGTAGTCTTCATTTTTCGAATTATTAATAGTTAATTCAAAATGTTTTTAGTAAAATAAGAATTATGGGTTAGAAAAAATTAATTTGACTAATAATTCCAATAGTTTAATTTCCAAACCTGATTGGTTAAGAGTAAAAGCTCCGCAAGTTGAGAGAATTGGAAATACTGCAAATTTGTTAAATGATTTAAATCTCAATACTGTATGTCAAGAGGCAAGTTGTCCAAATATTGGTGAATGTTTTGCAAGTGGAACTGCAACTTTCCTCATAATGGGTCCTGGCTGTACTAGGGCATGTCCATACTGCGATATTGATTTTGATAGATCTAAAAGAGAATTAGATCCAACAGAACCATATCGTCTAGCCGAAGCTGTTTATAGAATGCAACTCAGACATGTTGTAATTACATCAGTTAACAGAGACGATCTTGAGGATGGTGGCGCATCTCAATTTTTTGAATGTGTTTATCAAGTAAGAAAAAAATCTCCTGAAACTACCATTGAGCTTTTAATCCCTGATCTTTGTGGTAACTGGAAAGCGCTTGAAAAAGTTCTTGATTCAAATCCAAATGTTTTAAACCATAATATCGAGACTGTGTCTTCGTTATATAAAAAAGTAAGACCTCAAGGTAAATATGAGAGAACTCTTGAGTTGCTTAAAAGGACTAGAGAATATTCCCCCAAAGTTTATACAAAGTCAGGCTTTATGCTTGGTTTAGGGGAAGAAGATGAGGAGGTCTTAAGTCTTCTTAAGGATTTAAAAAGTAATTTTGTTGATATTGTTACTATTGGCCAATACTTATCTCCTGGCCCTAATCATTTACCTGTTCAAAGATTTGTTAGTCCCTCAAAATTTAATTATTTTAAAGTTTTTGGGGAAAAAGATTTGGACTTTATGCAAGTAGTTAGTTCTCCTTTAACTCGTAGCAGTTACCATGCTGAAGAAATTCAAAAACTTATGAAAAAGTATCCAAGATAATCATCTACATTTATTTGAATCTACCCACTCATTTAATTTCCATTCAACTAGATCATTTTTAATCATTGGATCATTCTTAATGATTTTTAGTGCATTTTTATAATTATTCATCTCAAGAATTAGTAATCCCCCCGCACCTGGCGTATTTAACTCATCTACCAGAAAACCGCTTTTTATATTAATTCCTTCTTTTTTTAATTTTTTTATCCAATCAATATGTTCACTAATTATTTTTCGTTTTAAATCATTCTTGATTAAGTATTCTTTTTTTATAATTTCGGTTTTAACAAAGAAAGGCATTTACATTTTCGTTATGCCAAGCATCTCCTCTTCGCTTGGGGGAACAATTAATTTAAACTTACTCTTGAAATGAGACCAATTTTCAATTATTTTGGCAGCTTTTAAGCTATTTGTTTTTGCTCGATATTCTCTAATAATTTCTAATAAAGTATCTTCCTGCTTTGATGAAGTTATTTGATGAATGCTAACTATTTCTTTGTTAACTTTATTACTTAAATCATTATTCTCATCGATTATAAAAGCTATACCACCGGTCATGCCCGCACCAATATTCCTTCCTATGGAACCTAGAATTACTACTTTTCCACCAGTCATATATTCACAGCAATGATCACCTGCTCCCTCTGTTACTGCTGTAGCACCACTATTTCTTACTGCAAATCTTTCTCCCGATTTTCCTAATGCAAATAATTTCCCACCTGTTGCTCCATAAAGGCACGTATTTCCTAGTATGACTTGTTCAGAGGAGTTTTTATCTATTTTTGGTGGAATTATTGTAAGTATTCCTCCATTCATTCCTTTACAAACATAATCATTAGCTTCTCCGATTAATTGAACATTCATTCCCTTCAATAAAAAGGCACCAAAGCTTTGTCCTGCATAGCCTTTGAAATTTAAGTTGAGTTCGCCGTTGAAGCCAGTGTTGCCATAAAGTTCTGCGATTTCGCCGGATATTTTTGCACAAACACTTCTATCTGTATTTTTTATCTCGATTTCTTTGGTTAATTTTTTGTGGTTTTTAATTGAATCTATAAATTCAGTATCAGACAAAAACTCGTCTTCTAATACACAACCATTACTATGAGCATTTTTTGAATGTTCTAACCATGATCTATCAGTGGTTGAATGCTCATTATTTACTAAAGAAGAAAGATCGATATTAGAAGTTTTTGGAAGATGGATATTTCTTGCAGAAAGAAATTCCTGATTACCAATCAGTTCTCGCATATTAGAAACACCGATACTACTCATTATCTGTCTAACTTCTTCAGCAATATACAAGAAAAAATTGACAACATTTTCTGGAATACCTTTAAATCTTTTTCTTAATTCTTCTTTTTGAGTGGCAACTCCAACAGGACACTTGTTTGTATGACAAACCCGAGCCATTATGCATCCTTCAGCTATCATCGCCACAGAACCAAAACCGTATTCTTCAGCACCAAGTAAAGCTGCAATCACTACATCCCAGCCTGTTTTAAGACCTCCATCAGTTCTCAAAATTACTCTTTCACGCAAGTTATTCTCTAAGAGCGATTTATGAACCTCAGCAACACCTAGTTCCCATGGTAAACCTGCATGTTTAATAGAACTTAGGGGTGAAGCACCTGTGCCTCCGTCATGGCCTGAAATTTGAATTACATCTGCATTAGCTTTGCTTACTCCAGCAGCAATAGTACCTATACCAATTTCAGAAACGAGTTTAACGCTCACCTTCGCTTTTGGATGAACTTGATGTAAGTCATGGATAAGTTGAGCTAAATCTTCAATTGAATAAATATCATGATGCGGGGGAGGAGATATTAGAGCTACTCCAGGTTTACTATTTCTTAGTTTTGCGATGTAAGAATCAACTTTTGGACCAGGCAATTGCCCCCCTTCTCCAGGTTTTGCACCTTGAGCCATTTTAATCTCGAGTTGTTTGCCACTTCTTAGATATTCAGGCGTAACTCCAAATCTACCTGATGCTATTTGTTTAATAGCTGAGCATGCAGTGTCTCCATTTTCGAGACCTCTAATAAATGGCAACGTCGCTGATTGAGTGTTTTCATCGATATCATTTAAAACATTAAAACGAGCTGGATCTTCTCCCCCTTCTCCACTATTACTTTTTCCACCAATTCTATTCATCGCAACTGCTAACACTTCATGCGCTTCTCTTGATAAGGCACCTAAACTCATTCCTCCAGTGCAGAACCTTTTGCAAATTGATTCAACACTTTCAACTTCTTCTAATGGAATACTTTTTCTGTTTGAATTAATTGTTAGTAAATCTCTTAGAGATGTTGTGGGTCTATTACTAATGAGTTTTTTGTAAGTTTCAAAATGATCATATCCTGGACCTTGTTTGACAGCTGAATGTAATACTTTGGACATCTCAGGGTTATTGGAATGATATTCTCCATTATTTCTAAATTGTACAAATCCTAAAAATTCTAATTTCTTTAAATCGATCTCTGGATAGGCTTTAGTGTGTATTGAAAGTGTTTCATTAGTCAATTCTTTCAATGTTATGCCAGCTATACGGCTTGTTGTACCATCAAAAGCAATTTTTATTAAGTCAGATCCAAGGCCTACAGCTTCAAAAATTTGTGCTCCATGGTAACTAGATAAAAGTGAGATGCCTATTTTCGAAAGAATTTTTCTTAGACCGTCTTCTAAAGCTTTTTTAATATTTTCTTGAACATCAATTATTGATAATGAATTAATTTTATTGCTATCAATAAGTTTCTGTGTTTTTGGATGTTTTAACCAGTGTCTTCCTGCTTCGAAAGTTAACCAAGGGCAAACCGCGCTTGCACCATAGCCAATTAAACAAGCTAGGTGATGTGTGCTCCAACATTGACCTGTTTCAATAATTAGAGAAGCTTTTAGCCTAATTTCTTTTTTTAGAAGATAATGATGAATTGCCCCAACAGCAAGTAAAGGAGGGATAAAAGTCTTTTTAGGACTAATTCCCTTATCAGAAATAATAATTAAAGAGCAACCTTCTTTTATAGAGAGCTCACTCTGTTTACAAATTGCTTTTAATTGGTTCTCTAACCCTTGAACACCTTCCTCAATATCAAACAAACTTGAAATTGTTTGAGATTTAATTTTTGAATTTTTAATAGAAATGAGTTCTTCCTCATTGAGAATTGGACTTTTTAAATGAACAAAAGGTTTAGGGTCTTTAATCTCAAATGTTGTACATCTTTCTCCAAGATGCATTTCTAAACTCATTACCAGTTTTTCTCTCAGAGGGTCAATGGGAGGATTTGTAACTTGCGCAAATCTTTGCTTGAAATAGTCGTATAAAATATGTGGTTTTGAAGAAAGCACTGCTAAAGGAATATCGTCGCCCATACAATAAGTAGGCTCTTTGGCTAATGAAGCCATTGAATCCAAAATAAGATCATTATCTTCTGCTGAAAAACCGTACGCAGTTTGTTGTTGTAACAACTCAAGATCTTTTAGTTTGCAGTCTTTAAACCATTCACTATTTTCAATTTTTATAGTTCTATTACTTAGGAGGTTTTTATAATCATGCCTTTGAGCTGCTTCAGATTTAACCTCCCAATTTCTTAGGATTTCATTCTTATGAAAATCAACTGCCAACATTTGTCCTGGTCCTAAGCGACCTTTTTCTACTACTCTTTCCTCTTCAATATCTACTACTCCTGTTTCAGAACCCATGATTACAAAGCCATCTTTTGTTATTGAATATCTTGCTGGTCTTAAACCATTTCTATCAAGCGTTGCTCCTACAAAATTTCCATCTGCAAAGACAAGAAGAGCAGGCCCATCCCAAGCTTCTTGTAGGCTCGCTGAATACTCATAAAATGCTTTAATGTCTTCCCTGTGTTTAAGTTCTGGTTGATCTCTAAATGCTTCAGGAACAAGTTTTAATAATGAATCAGTTATGGGTTGGCCTGAGCGAATATTAATTTCTAGGGTTGCATCTAGATTTGATGAATCACTTTTATTTACATCTACAATAGGCTTGATGTCATTAGATAACTCTCCCCAAAAATCATCTATATGTGTTTCTGAAGCTTTAGCCCAATTGATATTGCCTAAGAGTGTATTAATTTCGCCATTATGACCTAAAAATCTCATGGGCTGAGCTAGCGGCCATTTTGGAAGAGTATTGGTACTAAACCTACGATGATAAACAGAAAATGAGACCTTAAAACTCTCTTCTTTTAGATCCTGATAAAATTCAGATAATACTTCAGAACGTACCATACCTTTATAAACAATTGTTTGAGAACTTAGTGAAGCAAAATAAAATTCACAATCCCCAACATTGTTTTTAAAAGTTTCTCTTATTTTTTTTTCAATTCTTTTTCTTAATTGGAATAAAAGTCTCTCAATATCCTGATGATCTTTTTTATCAAGATCTAAAATCCACTGACATATAAATGGAGCATTTGCCTTGGCTAAAGGGCCTAAAATTTCATTATTAACTGGTACTGTTCTCCAAAATGTATTGTTTACTCTTAATTTATCTGCTTCTTGATCACAAATTGCTTTACATTCTTCAATTTTCTCTTTTCTGTTAGGCATAAAAACCATGCCTAAACCTCTATCTATATCTGGATTATTTTTCAGATCCATTTTTTCTGCTAGATACTCCCATGGAATTGAACATAAAATTCCTGCTCCATCTCCTGAGTCACTATCTCCTCCACAACCTCCTCTATGCTCCATGCAATTAAGGCCTTTTAGGGATTGTTTAAGAATCCAGTTGCTTTCTATGCCTTTTACATTTGCTATAAACCCAACTCCGCACGCATCTTTCTCACCAATTATTCCATTTGGGGAATAACTATCTTGATATGGCTCAACGATTCTTTTGATACTCTCTGCCATAGATTATTTAATTCTATTTTGTTATTTGTGTATTTCTATTATAAAAATAAATATCAAAATAAATCTAAAAATAATTAATATTTACTAAACAATTTTAATTTCACTAATTTTTAAAAAAATTTGATCAAAAACTTTAGTTGGTGCTCGTAAAAGGTTATGATGGTTAAATGTTTATTTTTATTTAAAAATAATAGATGCCCACCATTTCACAATTAATAGGTTCAGAAAGAAAACGTCTGACTAGGAAAACAAAATCTCCTGCGCTTAAAGCTTGTCCTGAGAGAAGAGGAGTATGTACAAGGGTTTATACATCTACACCAAAAAAACCTAATTCAGCCTTGAGAAAAGTTGCAAGAGTAAGATTAACTTCAGGTTTCGAAGTCACGGCTTATATTCCTGGAATTGGACATAATTTGCAAGAACACTCAGTAGTATTACTTAGGGGTGGAAGAGTTAAGGATTTACCAGGAGTCAGATATCATATAATAAGAGGAACTTTAGATACGGCTGGAGTCAAAGATAGACGTCAATCCAGATCTAAATATGGAGCAAAAGCTCCAAAAGATTAATTTGTAAACAGTACTTTTTTTAAAAATGTCACGTCGTAATGCAGCAGTAAAAAGACCAGTTCTCCCTGATCCTCAATTTAATAGTCGTCTAGCTTCAATGATGATATCTAGATTGATGAAACATGGCAAAAAATCTACAGCTCAAAGAATATTGTCTGATGCTTTTTCTCTAATTAGTGAAAGAACTGGAGGTAATGCAGTCGAGTTGTTTGAAACAGCTGTAAAAAATGCAACTCCTTTAGTCGAAGTAAGAGCTAGGAGAGTTGGTGGTGCTACTTATCAAGTCCCAATGGAAGTGCGCCAAGAAAGGGGTACCGCTATGGCATTGAGATGGCTTGTAACATTCTCTCGAGCTAGAAATGGCAAAAGCATGTCCCAAAAACTTGCGGGTGAGTTGATGGATGCAGCAAATGAAACTGGTAGCTCAGTTAAAAAAAGAGAAGATACTCATAAAATGGCTGAAGCAAATAAAGCTTTTGCACATTACAGATATTAATTTCATCAAAAAGGTACTTAAGTAGTTTATCATTATAAAAGTTTGCTTATCAGGTGAACTATAATTATTTTCAATTATTTTATTTGGAGTTTTAAAATTGGCACGCGACTTTCCCCTAGAACGAGTAAGGAACATAGGTATAGCCGCTCATATTGACGCAGGGAAGACAACAACTACTGAAAGAATCTTGTTCTACTCAGGTGTAGTTCACAAGATAGGTGAGGTACATGATGGTGCTGCTGTAACAGATTGGATGGATCAAGAAAGAGAAAGAGGGATAACTATCACTGCTGCTGCAATTTCTACTAGTTGGCAAGATCACAGAATTAATATTATTGATACACCTGGACACGTTGACTTTACTATTGAAGTGGAAAGATCAATGAGAGTTTTGGATGGTGTAATAGCTGTATTTTGCGCAGTTGGTGGAGTTCAGCCTCAATCTGAAACAGTTTGGCGTCAAGCAGATAGATATTCCGTCCCTAGGATGGTTTTTGTTAACAAAATGGATAGAACTGGAGCAGATTTCTTGAAGGTTAATAAGCAAATTAAAGATCGACTTAAAGCAAATGCTCTCCCAATTCAGTTACCTATTGGAGCTGAAGGAGATCTCACAGGAATTATTGATTTAGTTGCCAACAAAGCATATCTCTATAAAAATGACTTAGGTACAGACATTGAAGAAGCATCAATCCCTCCTGAAATGAAGGAACAAGCAGATGAATGGAGACTCAAGTTAATGGAGAGTGTTGCAGAAAATGATGAAGAGTTGATAGAAATATTCTTAGAAACAGGCGAATTATCCGAAGAACAACTTAAAAAAGGAATCAGAGAAGGAGTTTTAAAACATGGAATGGTTCCAGTATTGTGTGGCTCAGCTTTCAAGAATAAAGGAGTACAACTTGTTTTAGACGCAGTAGTTGACTACTTGCCAGCTCCAGTTGATGTAAAACCAATACAAGGTGTTTTGCCAAGCGGAAAAGAAGATGTCAGGCCTTCGGATGATAATGCTCCTTTCAGTGCATTAGCTTTCAAAGTAATGTCTGATCCTTATGGAAAATTAACTTTTGTAAGAATGTATTCAGGTGTCCTCTCAAAGGGTAGCTACGTTATGAATTCTACTAAAGATGCAAAAGAGAGAATTTCGAGATTAGTAATTTTAAAAGCTGATGAAAGAGAGGAAGTTGATGAATTGAGGGCTGGAGATTTAGGTGCTGTATTAGGTCTTAAAAATACTACTACTGGTGATACTTTATGTAATACAGAAGATCCCATAGTATTAGAGACTTTATTTATTCCAGAACCAGTTATTTCTGTAGCAGTTGAGCCCAAAACTAAGGGGGATATGGAAAAATTGTCAAAAGCTTTAACGGCTTTGTCTGAGGAAGATCCAACTTTCAGGGTAAGTACTGATCCGGAAACTAATCAAACTGTAATTGCGGGTATGGGTGAGTTGCATCTAGAGATTCTTGTTGACAGAATGTTAAGAGAATTTAAAGTTGAAGCCAATATTGGCGCTCCTCAGGTTTCTTATAGAGAGACCATCAGGTCTAGTTCTACTGGTGAAGGTAAATATGCAAGACAAACTGGAGGAAAAGGTCAATATGGGCATGTAATAATTGAAATGGAACCTGCTGAAGTTGGTAAAGGTTTTGAATTTGTCAACAAAATTGTTGGCGGTGCTGTACCTAAAGAGTATATAGGTCCTGCGTCAAATGGTATGAAAGAAACCTGTGAATCTGGTGTTCTTGCCGGTTATCCCCTCATTGATGTAAAAGTAACACTAGTCGATGGTTCATTCCACGATGTAGACTCATCTGAAATGGCCTTTAAAATTGCAGGTTCCATGGCTTTTAAAGATGGGGTTAAAAAATGCAATCCTGTCCTGTTAGAGCCTATGATGAAAGTTGAGGTCGAAAGTCCTGACGATTTTCTTGGATCTGTAATTGGTGATCTCTCCTCTAGAAGAGGTCAAGTTGAAGGGCAATCTGTTGACGATGGATTGTCTAAGGTACAGGCCAAAGTGCCCTTAGCCGAAATGTTCGGTTATGCAACACAACTCCGATCAATGACACAAGGTCGGGGTATATTTTCAATGGAGTTCGCAAATTATGAGGAAGTTCCACGTAATGTTGCTGAAGCTATCATTTCCAAGAATCAGGGCAACTCCTGATCTCTAAACCAAAACACTCTTAAACCCTCGATTCTTTAATTCAAAATGGCTCGCGAGAAGTTCGAAAGGAACAAACCACATGTCAACATTGGTACTATTGGCCACGTTGATCATGGAAAAACAACACTAACTGCTGCTATTACAAATGTATTAGCAAAAAAAGGTCAAGCTCAAGCTCAAGACTATGGAGACATTGATGGTGCTCCTGAAGAAAGAGAGCGTGGCATCACTATTAATACTGCTCACGTCGAATATGAAACTGAAGGCAGACATTACGCTCATGTCGATTGCCCTGGTCATGCTGATTATGTAAAAAACATGATTACAGGAGCTGCCCAAATGGACGGAGCTATTTTAGTTTGTGCCGCGACAGATGGTCCGATGGCGCAAACTAAAGAGCATATTCTTCTGGCTAAACAGGTTGGAGTTCCTGCTCTAGTAGTTGCTCTCAACAAGTGCGATATGGTCGACGATGAAGAAATTATTGAACTCGTCGAAATGGAAATAAGAGAACTTTTAGATAGTTACGACTTCCCTGGAGACGATATACCTATTGTTCAAGTTTCAGGTTTAAAAGCTCTTGAAGGTGATTCTACTTGGGAATCAAAAATCGAAGAATTAATGAAAGCAGTTGATGCTAGCATTCCTGAACCAGAGAGAGAAGTTGACAAACCATTCTTGATGGCTGTTGAAGACGTTTTCTCAATCACTGGTAGAGGAACAGTAGCTACAGGAAGAATTGAGAGAGGTAAAGTTAAGGTTGGAGAAGAAGTTGAAATTGTTGGAATAAGAGATACCAGATTAACTACTGTTACTGGAGTTGAAATGTTCCGCAAACTTCTTGATGAAGGAATGGCTGGTGATAATGTTGGACTACTGTTACGTGGTGTTCAGAAAGAAGATATCGAGAGAGGAATGGTGCTTGTTAAGAAAGGGTCTATTACACCTCATACTCAGTTTGAAGGAGAAGTTTATGTCCTCAAAAAAGAAGAGGGAGGTAGACATACGCCTTTCTTCGCTGGTTATAGACCTCAATTTTATATCAGAACAACTGATGTGACTGGTCAAATTACAGCTTTCACCTCGGATGATGGCTCTAATGTTGAAATGGTTATGCCTGGCGACAGAATCAAAATGACTGGAGAATTAATTTGTCCAGTAGCTATCGAACAAGGTATGCGATTCGCAATCCGCGAAGGTGGACGAACTATTGGTGCTGGAGTTGTATCTAAGATTCTCAAATAATATTTTGAATTTTAAGAATTTAACCCCAGTCGCTTAATATAAATATATTGATCAGGGTCATTGCTGTTCAATGACCCTCCATCAGTAATTAATTTGAAATTATGACTGCATCAATCGCACAACAAAAAATAAGAATAAGACTAAAAGCTTTCGATAGAAGAATGCTGGATTTGTCTTGTGATAAAATAATCCAGACTGCTGATACCACAGCTGCCTCTGCAATTGGACCAATACCTTTACCCACAAAAAGGAAAATTTATTGTGTTCTAAGATCACCACATGTTGATAAAGATTCCAGAGAACATTTTGAAACAAGAACTCACAGGAGAATTATAGATATCTATAGCCCCTCTGCAAAGACTATTGATGCATTAATGAAGTTGGATCTTCCTAGTGGTGTAGATATAGAAGTTAAACTTTAAGAAATCCCGAAAATAACTTAAATTGATTAATATAAATAGATATAGATGAGGTTTAAATGGGAGAGCTCTCAGTAAGGGAATTGCCTTTATTTCCTTTGCCAGAGGTAGTTCTTTTTCCTCAAGAAGTATTGCCTTTACATATTTTTGAATCAAGATATAGAATCATGCTTCAATCTGTTTTGGAAACTGATTCTATGTTTGGAGTTATAAAGTGGGATCCAACTTCTAAAACTATGGCTAACGTAGGATGCTGTGCCCAAATAATAAAACATCAAACTGCTGAAGACGGAAGAAGTAATATTATCACTCTCGGACAACAAAGATTTCAAGTTTTAGAAATCATTCGTTCAACTCCATTTTGTTCAGCTATGGTAAGTTGGATTAATGATGAAAATATTGAAAATCTTCAAAAATTAGATTCTCTAAAAGATTTAGTTACAGAGGCACTCAACGATGTAATTAATCTAACAAGTAAATTAACAAATACCAAGAAAAGTCTTCCAGATAAATTACCTGACAACCCTATGGAATTATCTTTTTGGATAGGAGCTCATTTGGGAGGCCCCGTTGCTGAGGAACAACAAAGACTTCTAGAAGAAAGAAATACTCATACTCGTTTGCAAAGAGAGTATGAAATGCTTGATCACACAAGGAAACAACTTGCGGCAAGAACAGCCTTGAAAGAAAGTTTTCCTGATACAAAAGAAAATTAAAATGATTGAGTTCGTATTACCTCTTTTTATAATTTTTTCTTTTTTATTATCTTTATTTACTATTTGGAGGCTTAATGCCAGAAAATATATTTCTTCTGGCACTGTAGCATCAGCATATGATTCTTGGACACAGGATAAATTACTTGAGAGATTGTGGGGAGAGCATATACATTTAGGCTTTTATACCTCAGGAAAAAAAAATATTGATTTTAGAGAGGCTAAAGTTCAATTTGTTCATAAATTAGTTGAGTGGAGTGGTTTAGATAAATTACCTAAAGGGTCAAGAATACTTGATGTTGGTTGTGGAATTGGGGGGAGTTCTAGGATTCTTGCTAAATATTATGGGTTTAATGTAACTGGGGTTACAATTAGTCCTGCTCAAGTAAAAAGAGCCAGAGAGCTTACTCCATCTGGACTAAATTGCAATTTTCAAGTAATGGATGCATTGGATTTAAAATTTGAGGATGGTTCATTTGATGGAGTGTGGAGTGTTGAGGCTGGTGCACATATGAATGATAAGAACAAGTTTGCGGATGAACTGTTGAGAACTTTGAGGCCAGGAGGATATTTGGCATTGGCTGATTGGAACTCAAGAGATCTCAGGAAACACCCGCCATCTTTTTTTGAAAAATTGGTTCTTAAACAATTACTTGAACAATGGGTACATCCTCAATTTATTAGTATTAATGAATTCAGTTATATTCTTAGAACTAATAAAAATAGTGCAGGAAAAGTTATTGATGGCAATTGGAATATTTATACAAATCCCTCTTGGTACGACTCTATTATTGAAGGTTTTCGAAGACCTTTTGTGATTTTGTCTCTTGGCCCTTTAGCGATAGTAAAGTCAATTAGAGAGATCCCAACAATACTTCTAATGAATTGGGCATTTAGAAAAGGCTTAATGGAATTTGGAGTTTACAAATGCAGGGGATAAATTAATCTAACGCAATATTTTCAGATGAATAATGTCCAAAATCTACAAAGTTGTTACATAAGGGTTTAAGTTGATTTTTTAGTTCAATAAAATTTTCAATATTGTTTTGATTATTTATTTCTAAATCAATATAAATGATATATTCTCCTAATTCTCTTTTTGAAGGTCTAGACTCAATTTTACTCATATTAAATCCATAATCTGCAATAGATTTTATGGCTTTAAGTAAAGCACCTGGTTTATTTGAAATTAATGAGAAAGCAAAACTGACAATATTAGCTGAATTATAATTAGACTCTTTGCTCAATAACACAAATCTAGTACAATTGCCTGGAACATCATTAATAGGAAATGCTAATTCTTTAAGTCCTTCAATTTGAATTAATGATTTTGAACCAATAGCCGCCCTAAACTTACTCCCCTTTACCATATTGACTGCTTCTGATGTTGAATTCGTTGGAAGAGGGATTGCAGCTGGAAGATTTACAGATAGCCATTCTGAACATTGAGCTAATGCTTGAGGATGAGATAATACTTCAGATATGCTTGAAAGTTCTCCTTCACTAATTAATGCATGTTTTATGGGTAAAACAATTGCTTTATTGATAAATATTTCAGGAAATTTCCAAAGAGCATCTAAAGTGGATGTCACTCCGCCCTCTACAGAATTTTCAATGGGGACGACAGCAGCATCACAATTTTTGTAGGCTATCGATTTAATGACCGAATGTAACCCATTACATGGTACAAATATAGGTGTCTGAAAATTGGCAAGCTTTGATAATATATGAGCTGCTTTTTCTGCGTATGTCCCTTTAGGACCTAAATATGCAACTTGTTTGCGCATGATTAATCGTAAGAAAAAAAGAGATCAAATAAGCATTGGAGAGGTATAGAAAATGTTATTGTCTTTTGATGCTAAACAGAAATTAAAGCTTTCTGTAACGCGAAATAAAGAATATCTTTCTAAATATCTTTTGGAAGAAGAAAGAGTAGTTGGAGCAATGCTGGACTCCAAAAAATTAGTGCCCGAAGGAAAAGGTAGATATAAGTATACAGTAACAAGTTTTAAGGTCTTTCAACTAGATATTAATCCAGTTGTCTCAATTGCGGTAGAGAATAATGATGGAATTTTAAGAATGAGTGCTCTTGAAAGTACATTGGATGGTTTGGGGATAGTAGATGATTTTAATCTTGTTTTGAAAGCAAATTTGGAAGCAACTGATATTGGATTAGAAGGAGAGGCGCTTCTAGGGGTATCTGTAAGTCAACCCCCTTTATTGAAACTGATACCCAAGAAAATTTTGGAATCTACCGGCCATTCTGTATTAAATGGGATTTTGTTAGGTATAAAGTCAAGAGTACAACAACAATTAGTTAAAGATTTTTTAGAATGGTGCGAATCAAATAAGATTTGATTTTTCTAGAAAACTTTTTCTATGTAGATTAGTTATTCCATTTTTTTTGATAAGTGAAAGATGCTGGAGAGTACCATAACCTTTATTTTTAAATATCAAGTAACCTGGGTATTTTTTTTCTAACCTTTCCATTAGATTGTCTCTAAATACTTTCGCAACTATGCTTGCTGAGGCGATTGATGTAAATTTGGAGTCTCCCGAAACTATATTTTTCTGAATGCCATTCCAGGGTCTTAACAATAAAGGACCATCAATTATCAGTTCAGATGGTTTTTCTTTTAATTTCTTTAAAGCTCTTATCATTGAAATTTCCGTTGCCATTCTAATCCCAAGCTTTTCAATCTCTCTGACTGATGATTGCCCAATTCCATAATCTGAAGCAAGCAATAAAATCTTTGGCAAAAGTAAGTGTCTTTTTTTTGGAGTTAATTTTTTACTATCTATTACTCCAAATTCTTTTAAGGTGACTTTATTTACTTGATTTAATACTACAACTGCTGAAAATACTGGACCAAAAACTGCTCCTTTTCCAACTTCATCTACTCCAGCTTCGTATGCTCTATTCAATATTTGCGGAAGATCTTCTTCTTTTTTTTCTGGCATTGTTTATCTCATCTGCAAATTCAATTTCGCCCTCTTTTTCTAAAAACTCAACTTGTTTGTTTTCATCGGAATTTTTTGTTGATTTATCCTGGTAATTAGCATCTACTTCAATATTAACCTTCAACACTTCTGCGTCTTTAGATCCTGTAATTTTTTTAGTTTTTTTAGTGGTTTTTTTATTACTTAAAGTTTTTTCTTTTTCAATATCGCTATTCTTTAAAGTTACAAAATTATTGCTAGTAAGATATTCCTTACCTAATTTTATTAATGGATTAATACCTAATTGACTGAAAACAATTTTTTCGTCATTAGTAAGATCAACAGTTATTATATTTTTTTCATTAGATTTTAATGTATTCGAATCATCATTATTAATTTCTTTTTTGTAAGAGGAATCTTCCCTATTGAGGTTCTTGGGGTTTACTAATTCCTTTTCAGTTATTTTTTCTTCTTTTTCAGTTGATTGAGTAGTATCTATATCTGCAGTTTTTTTAATGTTTGATTTATTTGTTTTATCTTCAACATTTTTAATTTGTGGATTAGAAATTTCAAAGTTCAATTTATTTTCTACATGCCCTGTACCATTGCATGAAGAACATTTTTTACCAAATAATTCATATATATTTTGCCCTTGTCTTTTTCTGGTTAACTCAACTAAACCTAGTTCAGTGAGCTGAGCTATCTGAGGTCTAGCAGAGTCATCTTTTATTGCTGAGGTAAAATGTTCAAGTAACTGGAATTGATCTCTTCTAGATTCCATATCAATAAAATCTACTACTATTACCCCACCAATATTTCTTAATTTTATTTGTCTTGAGATTTCAACCGCTGCTTCGCAATTCGTCCACAAAACTGTTTGTCGTGAGTTGGCTGATCTGGTAAATGATCCAGAGTTAACATCAATTACTGTTAGAGCTTCAGTTGGTTCAATAATTATATAACCTCCTGAAGGAAGATCTACTCTCGGTTGAAGAGCTTTCTGAATTGTTTTCTTTATGTCGTATTTTTCTAAAATATGTTGGCTTAAATCGTTATCGTGAAATTCAATATTTAAATTAGATTCATAATCAATTAGGAAATCTTTTGCTTTTTCTACTGAAATTCTACTATCAATAATTACGTTTTTAGTTGATGATTTAATATGATCTCTCAAAATTTTGAGAGAGAAATCATCATCTCTTTTTATTAAATAAGGTGGATTATGAGTCTCAGAAACTTTTAAAATATCCTCCCATTGTTGAATTAAATTTTCTAAATCTTCAATAAGTAGTTCTTCTTTTATTTGTTCTGCCTCAGTTCTAAATAGTAAACCCGTACAAGGTGGTTTTATTAAAACCCCAAGCGCTTTTAAACGGTTTCTTTCCGTTTCGGTATTTATTTTTCTGGAAATATTTACTCCTTGACCATATGGCTGAAGTATCATGTATTTCCCAGGTATTGATATACTCCCTGTGAGTCTAGGTCCTTTAGATCCTGTGGGCTCCTTTATTACCTGTACTAAAACTTTTTGTTTTGGATCGAGTAATTCAGTTATTCCTAATATTCCTTTTTTGAGTCTTAATGGACCAAGATCTGATACATGAATAAATCCATTTTTATCACTTTCACCAATATCAATAAAAGCCGCATCAATCCCAGGTAGAACATTTTCTACTGTTCCTAAAAATATATCACCAATTTGGTACTGACCTTGTGCGACAATTAATTCATCAACTCGATCATCTGTGAGTAGTGCTGCAATTCGAGCCTGCTCAGCTATGATAATTTGCTGAGACATATGTTTGTTTATGAATGGTTTGAATTTTGAAAAATCATCTAAAGAAAAAAGTTAAATTCTTATATTTTAAGAAAGCAATTGTTTAAAATTGATATTATTCACTTTTAGAATTAAAGTTAATAGCAATTAGATTCTGCTATATATAAAGCTTTAGACGACTCTTAAACTATTTGAAATTGAATTCATAGCCATGATTATCTCTTGGAAATCATAACTACAATAATATTAACATCTAATCACCACTAAAGCACGTTGATACATTATCCTAATAATGGTGAAATTCTTTTCTAAAGTGGTTCAAGTAAACGAAAATTATTTAAAACTCAAAGCTGGTTATTTATTTCCTGAGATTGCCAAAAGGGTAAAGTTATATTCTCAATCAAATAAGAGTTCTAACATAATCAAGCTTGGTATAGGAGACGTCACAGAGCCTTTACCTAAAGCATGTAGAGATGCAATGGCTAAAGCTTTAAATGAAATGGGAACTACTGAAGGTTTCAAAGGCTATGGACCAGAACAAGGTTATTCCTGGCTGAGAGAAAAAATATCTGAGCATGATTTTATTTCTCGAGGCTGTCAAATTTCACCTGAAGAAATCTTTGTTTCAGATGGTTCTAAATGCGATAGTAGTAATATTTTAGATATTCTTGGCAAAGATAATTCAATTGCTGTAACAGATCCTGTTTATCCTGTTTATGTAGATAGTAACGTCATGACAGGTAGAACTGGAGAAGCTCTCGAAAATGGTACTTATCAAGGGTTAACATATTTAGCAATAAACGAGGGAAACAACTTTTTGCCAAAACTACCTGAAAAAAAAGTTGATATTTTATATCTTTGTTTTCCAAATAATCCGACTGGAGCAACTATCACAAAAAAAGAATTGAAAAAGTGGGTTGACTATGCGCTCCAAAACAAATCTCTGATACTTTTTGATGCAGCTTATGAAGCATTTATCCAAGATAATGATATTCCACATTCAATATATGAGATTGAGGGGGCAAAGGATTGTGCTATTGAATTTAGATCTTTTTCAAAGAATGCAGGATTCACTGGAGTTAGATGTGCTTTTACAGTAATACCTAAAGGGCTCAAAGGTTTGAGTTCAACAAATAAGGAAATAGAGTTATGGCCTCTTTGGAATAGGCGACAATCTACAAAGTTCAATGGAGTAAGTTACGTGGTTCAGAAAGGTGCAGAGGCTGTTTATTCTCCTGAAGGGAAAAAACAAGTGAGAGGTTTAATTGATTTTTATATGGAAAATGCAAAAATTATGAAAAATAAACTTCAGAATTCAGGGTATAAAGTTTACGGTGGGGACAATGCTCCTTATATTTGGATTAAAGTTCCAGATCAAATGACATCTTGGGACTTTTTTGATTTCCTTCTCCAAAAAGTTAGTGTAGTGGGAACACCTGGGAGCGGATTTGGATTAGCAGGAGAGGGTTATTTTCGCTTGTCAGCATTTAACTCACGATCAAACGTCCTTGATGCAATGGAAAGAATAATTAATATATAATTATTAGTACAACTTAAACTCTAATAAATGTAATGCTATCTATAAAATTAGAACAAAGTGCAAATAATAATTCAGCAGTGATTGAAAAGAAACCTGCAGAATTAAAAAATAAATCTCCAAAATATAAGGTTTTACTTCATAATGACCCAGTTAATTCTATGGAGTATGTCACTATTACACTGCGAGAAGTTGTTCCGCAATTAAGTGAACAAGATGCTGTTGCAATAATGCTTGAAGCACACAATACGGGTGTGGGTTTAGTAATTGTTTGTGATTTAGAGCCAGCAGAATTCTACTCAGAATCATTAAAGTCTAAAGGAATTTCTAGTTCAATTGAGAAAGAGGATTAATAAAAGTTGAATTTATTATTTAGAGTGAGCTAATTTCCTTTCTGATAAAGGACGGACTTTTAGAGATTCTTTTAAGGAAGACTTTCCATATTCCCTCTCAAGAATGTCAATTACTGTTTTACCAAATTCGTCTTCTGGATTATCAAAAGCTTCTAAGCAAACCTGACCTAGTTTCTTTCCTAGTGACCCTGGATTCCATAGAAGTTTTCTCGCTGTCCATGGCATCATGCTCATTGGATTGTAATTTGGCTTCAAAATTTTATGCTCCAAAGCGTACTTCTCAAGAAGAGTATGAGGTTGCAAACCTATAAAGAATATAGCTGGATCAACTAAGCCTTTACCAAAAATATTTTCTAATTCTCTATGGTAAGCAATTGTTTGTCTTATGGTGCTGGGCGTTTCATCAAAAACATTAAATGAATAATTGACTGAAACATGATTCTTGAAACCTGATTTGACTAGCATTCTGCAATTATTTAATACAGTTTCCAGGTCATATGCTAATCTCATTTTTCTAACAAGTTCTTGAGATCCAGAGGTGATACCTATTTCAAAATAGCTCATACCTGTATCAACCATAAGCTGAGCTAGCTCAGAATCAATATTATCTGCTCTAATGTATGCAGCCCAATTAATATCGTCCCAACCTTGGTCCTTAATTGCTTGCAAAAGTGTTTTTGCATCTTCAATATGTTTTTTGGCTGGAATAAACTGTGCATCTGTAAACCAAAATCCCCTTACTCCAAGATCATATAATTGTTTCATTTCTTTGATTACTTCGTTAACAGGATTAACGCGAACCTGCTTCCCTTCCACAACTGTGTAAACACAGAAACAACAATTATGAGGACAACCTCTTTTTGTTTGTACCCCTACGTAATAATCGCCACCTTCTATATACCAATCGAATTCAGGCCATATTGATTTAATATATTTATAGTTGCAAGCAGTTTTAACAGTGCCTGAAGGTTGTTCATGTATTAATTTGTTCCGAGGTTTTTGTCCAGCAACGTAACATCTTTCTTCTTCTATTGAATCTCCCTTAATGATTTTTTCTATGAGATTTTCTCCCTCTCCAACTGAAATAACAGTTCCTTTTGGGAGTAGATTTCCTAATTGTTCATAGAAGACACTAACAGCCCCACCTCCTAAAATTACTTTTACATTTTTATTGTATTTTTTTGCTCTTTTTAGTCCCATCTTGACTAAAGAAGTATTTCTATATATTTCTCCATAATGAGATGCAATCAATTTTAATCCTCCCCAGGAACCTCTAATTTTTTTAAGGATATTTTTTGAGTAGAAAACTTCAAAAGAGTTTTGTAGGGGATTTCCACTTCTACCATCAACAGGTGCATAAATTTGTATATCTCTCCATGAAAAAATGATTATATGGGGTCTAAATTGATCAATTTTTCTTATTAAATATTTGGAAACTTTATTAGAGGGAATTATTGCTAGATCGATAAATTGCTGCTCGATACTTGGGAAACATTTATGAATATGGTCTGCTATGTAAATCGGACCTATTGGAAATATTGGGTTACATGGAAGTCTTACAGTAAGAATTTTTCCATAGTTCTTTCTGTGAATATCTTTTTTATTTAATTTTTTGAACTCGAAATTAAAATTCATGACATAAAATTCTAATGAATTTATCTTCATTTAGAATCTAACTACTTTATTACTAATTTGGCGAAATTAAAAATCTGTAGAAAATGTAACTGAAAATTTTCTTAAATTCAAAGATCAGAAATCATATAAATCCAGCAAACTCTAAGAAGTTTTAATCCATCGATCCATCTAGATATATTTGGTGCACCACTTTTCCTTGCATAATATCTAACTGGATAATTAAGTATTTTGATATTATTGTTTGCAGCTTCAAATATTATTGTGAAGTCTCCAAATGGATCAGACTTTGAATCCCAACTTCCATTTTGTTTCATGAGTTTAAAGAATTTTCTCGAAAAAACTTTTGTTCCACAAAGTGAATCCGATACTGGCTTATTTATGAGAATTGATAAAAATATTGCGAAAAGTCTGTTTCCTATATAGTTAGCCCACCTCATTGCATCTTTTTCCATCGGGAAGGTTGTACGGGAACAATTAATTAAGATATTCTCATTTTTGGTTGATTCCATAATAGCTGCAATACTGTCATCAATATCTACAGTAAAATCACTATCAATTATGGCGAGAGTTTCACCTGAAGAAATATTAAATCCTTCAACTACAGCATTTTTCTTGCCTTTGGAAGTTTGTTTTAAAAGAGATATTTTGAAGAAATTTGAGAAATTTTCTTTTAATTCTTGAAGTATTTGATAAGTATTATCCTTACTATTTCCCTCTACAAATATAATTTCTAATTTGTTGGGTATACTTTTAAACTTGTTTAATGCATTTATTAAAAGTTCTTTATTTCCTGCTTCGTTTCTTGCAGGAATTACTATAGAAATTAAGTGGTTGGAATTATTTTCATTATATTTATAAAATACTATTTCAAGTTCATAAGCAAGTTGTTTAACAATTGGAAGTTTGCGAAAAATATTTTTTAACGATTGTGGAATTATTTTGGTTGGCAAAGGTGTTAATTTTTTTGCTTTCCATCTAATGGATCTGTAGTTATAAATTTCTGCAAGAGATTCAATATCGCATAATGTTATTCTTGCTTTACTAGTAGTTTCTTTGAAGATTCTTGAATCTAATTTTAGCCATCTAGTAATTGGCTCCCAAGTATTACCCCTAACTTTAATCGCAATAAATTCTTTATTATTTTTGAATAATTGATGAAGTTTATTATTCGTTAAATTCCATGAATTTACTGATTCCATTACTGCATAAAGTTTATAAAAGACAATTTAATTGATCTAGATTATTTACTTTTTTAATATTAATTTCCAGGGTTTTAAAATATCATTTTCATATATGACTTCGTAAGAATTATTATTGTTTTTTATTCTTTTAGATTCAGTTGACCAAGCTAATTCAGATTCTTTTAAAAGATCTATGCTTTCTAAACCTTTACCTAGTTTAGGGGTTAATAACGAAATTTGTATAATTTTTGATTGAGATAGAGAGTCGTCTATGCCTGTTTTATCAACCTCTATAAGTTGATCTTTTACTATATCAATAGTGGATACATATTCCATTGTTTCTCTAAGCTCTCTTGATCTATCAGTAAATAATCCCGATTGCAATAGAAATGAAGTGAACAAGTAAGGTCCTATTAAAAGAGTTATTAATATTTCTTTAAATGAGAATTTATGTTTTATGAATGACCAAGAGAATCCGAAAAATAATAATCCAAGAATCAGAAATGTATTTTCCTTTAAGTTTAAGTTACTTATATTTTTAAAGAAAAAATAATATATGAAAGTTATTGAGAGTATAAGTAATGGAATTATTTTTGAAGTAATAAATATAAAAATTGGTTTGTATCTTTTAGAGTTAAATAAATATTTTATCCCTATGTAAGAATTGAGTGTCAAAATAGATGAGATTTGTAGATTATAGTAAGGCGTCTTCGTAGAAAAAAAACTTTGAATAGTTATTAATATTAAGGGAAAAAAGGTTAGTAAATATTTATTCTCTTTACCTTTATAAAGGTTGCATACCGTACCAATAATTGCAAAAAAACTCCATGGAAGGAATGTTACTGGAATATTCCAAAAATAATAATAGAAAGGATTTGTAAAAGTATTGTTATTAGAGAGAATGTAAAACTTTTCAGTTAAGTAAAAAAGAATATTTTTATCTAAGTAAGGGTTAATAGAGAATGACCATAATAAAAATGGAATAAATCCAATGAATAATCCAAACCAAAAAAATTTACTGAATATAAGATTTCTTTTAATATATAAAAAAGGCAAGAGTGATAATAAAGGGACAAATACAAGAAAAGTTTTCATCATAAAAGATAAGCCAATCCAAATACCAAAAAGCAAAATATAGAATTTGTTATCTTTTCTTTTTATTTTGACTAAAGAAAATACCCCAATAGTTACTAAACATGAATAAATGATATCTTGAGTGGCTAAGTGTGAGTAGTCAAACCATAAATATGTTGTAGATAGAATTAGTGGAGATATAATTGCATATTGTTTATTAAAAAATTCTTCATGTAGTTTGTAAGTTATGAAAAGCATTAATATTGCAGCAGCTGTTGTAGGCAGGTATGCAGAAAACATATTTCTTCCAAAGATTTCTTGAGATTTTGCAATTAAAAACTGTATACCTATAGTTCTGTCTAAGACATATTCATCCCACCAAAGAGGAATTGACCAGTTACCTTTATCTAATATCCATCTAGCTTGTAATGCATAAAATCCTTCATCAAAAGCGATATAACTTCTTTTGCCAAAATAAAATACAAGAGGGATAAAAATAAATAGTTTATAAAGAGATTTTAATTTCAAAATTCTGCTAATCATACTTCTTTAAATTTGCTTTTAAATGCCGATAATTGGAATTGAACCAATGACCTACTGTTTACGAAACAGTTGCTCTACCGCTAAGCTATACCGGCAATATAAAAATTAATATTTTTGTATAGACTTAATTTTATAATTGAAAGAATTTATGTCAAAAATAGATCCTGAATTAAAAAAGAAATTATTAAAGGAATCCCAGTCCCCTTTCAAGGGATTAAGGAGAATACTTTGGATTGCTTTTAGTGGCTCTGCATTTTTGGGACTTCTAATAATGCTTTCTAAAATTGCGAGTGGGAGTGAATTTCAGCTAAATAACCTTCTCATACAAATTTGTGCTTGTATACTATTTCCTACTTTATTATTTTTTGATAGGAATAAAGATTAACAGGCTCAATATTTATTTATTGCGTTAATGTTCTTTTCTTAGTAACAAATTTAAATGCTTCGATTATGTCTCCTTCTTTCCACGAAGAGAATTTATCACAGCCAACTCCACATTCAAATCCAGTATTTACCTCTTTTACATCATCTTTAGATCTTTTAAGAGAATTTAAATCCCCTTCAAAAATTACTTTCTCTGATCTTAAAACTCTTAGAGAGCAATTCCTTTGTAATTTACCAGTTTGTATATAACAGCCAGCTATGGCTCCCTTACCAACTGCGAAAATTGCTCTAACTTCGGCTTTGCCTAACGACTCTTCTACGAGATCAGGTTCCAGCAGGCCTTCCATAGCTAATTGAATATCCTCTAGGAGTTTATAGATTACTTCATATTCTCTTATGTCAACATCATTTGCATCAGCTGCTTTCTTGGCTCCAGATGCCAATGAGGTGTTAAATCCAATAATTACTGACCCTGATGCAGCGGCGAGATCTATATCTGTTTCTGTTATTTCTCCAGGAGCAGAGAGTAAAACTCTAACTTGAACTTCATTTTTAGGTAATTGTTCCAGTGATCCCAATATGGCTTCAACGCTACCTTGAACATCAGCTTTGAGAATTAAGTTTAACTCTTTTAGTTCCCCATCATTTGCTTGAGTCGATACAGATGATAAACTGACTCTCCTCGAGGCCATTTGCTGAGCTAATTTTGTTGCACGAGCATCCGTAGCTCTATCTCCGACAATAGTTCTAGCAATTTTTTCATCAGGGTAGACTTCAAATTCATCACCTGCCGTTGGCACTTCACTGAATCCTAGAGCTTCTACTGGGTATGACGGCCCTGCTTCTTTGATTCTATTTCCATGTTCATCAACCATTGCTCTAATTTTTCCGAGAACTGACCCTGCAGCCAAAACATCTCCTGATTTTAAGGTACCGTTTTGCACTAATAAAGTAGCTACAGGACCTTTTGCTTTATCTAGGTGGGCTTCAATTACAGTTCCTTTAGCAGCTCTATTGGGGTTAGCTTGCAAATCTTCAACTTCTGAAACTAATAAAATCATTTCGAGCAGTTTATCAATATTTTGTTTTTTAATTGCACTTACAGGAACCATTACAGTATCACCTCCCCAATCTTCAGCAATCAAATCTTTTTCCGATAGTTCCTGCTTGACTTTGTCCGGAGATGCACCTTCTTTATCAATTTTATTTATTGCAACCACAATTGGTACTTTTGCAGCTCTTGCATGACTAATTGCTTCAAGTGTTTGGGGTCTGCAACCATCATCTGCAGCTACGACTAAAACAGCCACGTCTGTGACTTTTGTACCCCTTGCTCTCATAGCTGTAAAGGCTTCATGCCCAGGGGTATCTAGAAAAGTCAATTTTTTATTTTTAGATTCATGTTCAAATTCAACTTGATAAGCCCCAATATGTTGTGTAATACCTCCTGCCTCCCCGGAAGCTACTCTTGATTGTCTTATAGCATCTAAAAGACTTGTTTTGCCATGATCTACATGACCCATTACTGTAATAACAGGTGGCCTTTTTATTAAATTATCAATATCCTCAGATTCAATCATATTAACTGTTTTCTCAGCAGCCTCTTGGATATCATCTTGCAAAACAGGTACTCCAAATTCTTCAGCTACTGTTTCGATAGTTGCCAAGTCAAGTGATTGAGTTACTGTTGCCGTTATTCCTTTAAAGAAGAGAGATTTGATTATTTCAGAACTTTCAAGACTTAATTTATCAGCTAATTCTTGAACTGTTAAATTATCTTCAGGAACGATTATCATTTCCGGCCTCACTTGTTTAGCTTCTTTAGCAGCCTTTAATTCCATCGCCCTTCTTTTTTGCCTTTGTCTTGTAGTTTCTTTTTTCTTCTTCTTAAATTGTTTTATGGATTTTTGAGATTTAGTATCTTCAGAATTTTCTCTCTTAGGGCGAGCTAGACTAGCCGAAAGTATTGAAATTTTTTCTCCTGAGTATCCACTAGTCTCAGATGTTAATGAATCATCGTTCTCACCAATAATATGAACTTTTTGTCTTTGTTTTTGGGGATTTTTATTTCTTAAAGCATCTAATTTTGCGCTATCATCCCAATCTCGATTTCCTGGTTTTTTTGAATTATTTGAAAATGTCCTATGTTGTGGTTTTTTGGAACCCAAGCCAGTATTTGGTCTAGTATTCGGAGCTTTGACCTTCTGCTTAGGTGACTCAACATTTTGTTTTTCGTTGTTATTTAAACTTGGTTTATCCTTCTCAAATTTATTAGTTTTTTGAAGTTGTAAAAGCTCATTAGGTGATACTGGTTTCCTTATCATGTTGGGCTTTTGGCCATTGAATTTAGTATTTGGTCTGTTAGGAGTACCAGCTCTATTTGTATTGGCTTGTCTATTAAATGTGCCAGGTCTACCTTGATCAGATGGTTTGTTTCTTAATCCAGGTCTATTAAAACCTTGCCTGTTAGGAGTACCAGCTCTATTTGTATTGGCTTGTCTATTAAATGTGCCAGGTCTACCTTGATCAGATGATTTGTTTTTTAATCCAGGTCTATTAGGTAAACCTGGTCTATTGGGAGATCCAGGTTTATTAGTGAGGGTTTGTTTAAAAGAATTGTTTGGTTTATTATTATTTTGCTTATTAAGAACTTCTCTCCTTATCGGAGCTCCTACGAGCTCAGGGGTATTTTTTTTATTAATAAAGTTTGTTTTATTTGGTTTAGTGGGATTTTGATTAGGTTCATCAGATAATTGTCTTTTCCCTCCTGAATTTTGAATGTTCCTAGGAGATTCATTAGATTTAAGATTATTATTTATATTTTTAGGCCTTGCAATTAGTTGAATAGGCGGTTTTGCTGGGCTTTTGATAGGTGGTGGAGTTATATTATCTTTGGACTGTTTTTTATCTTGGTTAAAGTTTTGTGAGGATTTTCCCTTAGTATTTTGATTTGTAAGATTTATTTGAGATTGTGAGCTGTTTATAATATTTGGTTTATTCGGGTTTTTAGCTTGATTTGAGTTTGTTTTAAGACTATCAGTCTGATTAAGAGGTTTTATTAATAATGGCTTTTTGTTTGAATTATCTTTTAGGGGTTTGACTTCGAAAGGAGATTCTTCCTTTTTGCTTGGTTTGTAGTTATTTTTTTCAAATGATGGTTTATTAATAGAAAGAATTTTTTTATCGGAATTTTTTTTATTAATTAGATTTCTTATTTTTTTTGCATCCTCTGCACTAATAGAACTGCTATGACTTTTTACTGAAATTGAAAGTTTTTGAGCGGCATTCAATATATCCTTATTTTCCAGATTTAAGTCTCTGGAAAGTTCGTAAATTCTGATTTTATCGCTGATAGTCATTTAATCTGATTTGTACTCTTTTGAAATTAAAGAGGATGTAGTTTAATTATATTCCCTTATTGGGATAGTCCATTGAAGCTTATAATTTCTTCTTCAAGAATATCAATAAATTCAGGTTCTAAAGATGTTTTTAAAGCTTTTTGAAGCTTTTTTTTTATCTTGGAATCTAAGTAACATTTTTTTGACTTACAAATGTAAGCTGATCGTCCCATTCCCTTTTGAAACATGATGCCTTGCTTATGATCTTTTGTAATCTTTAAAAGATGATTCCTATCATACGTTTTCCTACATGAAATGCATATCCGCATAACAGGTGATTGTCTTGTCACCGTTTTCTCTCCTCAGTTGTCGATATTTCACTTTCTTGGGCAGTCTCTAATTGATCATTCTTTAAATATTCTTCTCTTTGGTATTGCTCTTCTTCAAACTCTTGTTCATCTTCAGGCAATGGGTAAAGCTCTCTTAATCTTGCATCCTCAGCAGCACGCTCAGCTTGTTCTGCTTCTAATCTTAGCTCAGCTTCTCGCTGGAGTTTCTCTTCATCTTCCCTCTGAATGATTAATTCAGAGACTGCGGCATCTTCTGTTTCCTGATCATATTCATGTGAGTTTTTAACGTCAATCTTCCAACCAGTTAACCTCGCGGCAAGTCTTACATTTTGACCTTCTCTGCCAATCGCAAGACTTAATTGATCAGGAGGAACTAGTACATGAGCATGTTGCCCTTCTGGGTCAACTAACCTTACAAGATCTACTTTCGCAGGACTTAAAGAATTTAAAATATACTGTATGGGATCTGATGACCATTTGATAACATCAATTTTTTCCCCTCTTAATTCATTAACGACTTGTTGAATTCTTGCTCCTCTAGCTCCAATACAGGCACCCACGGGGTCAACTTCTTGTTCCACACTATCAACGGCTACTTTTGTTCTTGGCCCAACTGCTCTTGAAGGAGGGTTAGCCTCTCTTGAAACTGCAACAATTTTAACTGTCCCTTCTTGGATTTCTGGCACTTCATTTTCAAATAGATAAACAACCAAACCAGCATTGGCTCTACTTACAAAAAGTTGGGGACCTTTTCTGGCTACTTCGCTAACTTCTTTCAAAAAAACTTTGAAGGTTGCATTTGCTCTGTAATTATCATTTGGTAATTGATCTCTCTTGGGAAGTTCGGCTTCTACTTCAGGCCTACCAATGCCTGAACTAACTCCCATAATCACTGATTGTCTTTCAAATCTTATAACTCTTGCAGTTAAAACAGGATCTTCTAAATCTGCAAATTCTTCCTGGATCATTTTTCGTTGTTGATCTCTTAATTTTTGAGCTAACACTTGCTTTGTTGTTGAAGCAGCCATTCGCCCAAAATCCTCTTTTTCAGGAGTAACGTCTAAAACTACTGTGTCACCTATTTGTGCATCATCTGCGACTTGTTTGACCTCAACTAGAGATATTTGATGATCTTCACTCTCGACTTCTTCAACAATGATTTTACTTGATAAGATCCTATACCCCTCTTCATCTAAATCTAGTCCAACATCAAAATTACTAAAATATTCTTCATCGAATGGATCTTCGCTAACTCCAATGTAAAAAGTCCTTCTATATTTTTCGTATCCTTTTAATAAAGCTTCGCGTAAGGCTGCTTCCACGATATTAGGAGGTAACTTTTTTTCCTCACTAATATCTTCAATGAGATTGTTTAAACCTGGGAGAATAACTAATGCCATCTATGATGGGAAATTTGAATAATGGTTGAAAAATAATTAATCTTTTAATGTACAAAGACTAATCTTTAGTACTTCATCAAAAGGGATTTTTTTTATTTTACCTTTTATGTTAATGGCTAAATAATCTTTAGACTTTTCATAAAGTAAACCATGCAGAAATTTTATTTTTGATTTCTTCTGGTTTAACTCAACATTAACTGGAAAACCCTTAAAAGTTTTGAAGTCTCTTTCTGAGGTTAATTCATCACTGACCCCTTGACTACTAATTTCTAGAACATATGAACAATTTAAAAGATTTGAATTTTCTATTTCTTTAGATGCAGGGGTATTAAATGTTGCACAATCATTAAGTGAAATATCATCACCATTAAGTTTTTTAATAATGATTTTGATAACAATTGGACTTTGATTTGTTTGTATTTTGATACTGCAGATTTCCAAACCACTTAAATTGGCAACTTTTCGTAATAAATTTTCCAGTTTACTTGCGTTTTCTTTATCCAAATTTATTTACATAAATTAATTTAAGGTAATTTTCACATATAGAAAAAGTTTTTTCTACGGGAATGAAAAAATTTGTATTTTATGGATGTAAACAAATAAACAACGAATACATATTTCTTCAATTAGATTTACCGAATATATAAAAAATATTAAATAAATGAAGTTTCTTAAGATTAAATTCATTAATTTAATCCAAATTTTCATTACTATTTGTTTTTGTTTAATTAATCTTTCTTATAAAGCTGAAGTCCTAGCTTTGACTCCTAATGAAAGCCACAATTTTGTATCTTCAGCTGCGAAAAACGTTGGACCCGCAGTAGTAAAAATTGATACTGAACGATTGCTAGAGAGACAACAATTTGATCCCACTCTATTAGATCCTTTATTGAGAGATTTACTTGGTGAGCAAGGAATTACTCCTGAGAGGGAAAGAGGCCAAGGTTCTGGGGTAATTATTAATGAAGATGGTTTGATTCTTACAAATGCTCATGTTGTAGAGAGAGTGGACGATGTTTCAGTAACTTTGGCAGATGGGACCATTTGCGATGGTCGAGTTCTGGGAACAGATTCAGTTACTGACCTAGCTCTAGTGAAAATTGAGGAGCCTACGTACTCTAGTTTCGCCCCACTTGGAAATTCTGAAGATCTTGAGGTTGGAGACTGGGCAATTGCTCTTGGTACACCATATGGTTTAGAAAAAACGGTTACTCTTGGTATAGTAAGTAGCCTGCATAGGGATATTAATAGTTTAGGTTTTTCAGACAAAAGGCTTGATCTTATACAGACTGATGCGGCAATAAATCCAGGAAATTCGGGAGGACCACTTATAAACTCAAATGGTGAGGTAATAGGAATTAATACATTGGTTAGAAGTGGCCCTGGTGCAGGTTTAGGTTTCGCAATACCTATTAATTTAGCTAAAAATGTTTCAGATCAACTTCTTAAAAATGGAGAAGTTATCCATCCATATTTAGGGGTCCAATTGATTTCGTTGAACCCTAGAATAGCTAAAGAACATAATCTAGACCCTAACTCTTTAGTGCAATTACCTGAAAGAAATGGAGCTTTAATTCAATCAGTCATACCAAATAGTCCGGCCGAAAAAGCTGGTTTAAGACGAGGTGATTTAGTAATAGCCGCGGAAAATATTTCTATAGAGGAACCTAAAGCACTGTTAGACGAAGTTGAAAAAGCTCAGATTGGGAAAGTATTTCTATTAATTGTCTTAAGAGATAATAAAGAGATACAGATAAATATCAAACCAGAACCTTTGCCTGGTTTGACATAAATCACCCATTGAAATTTAATAATCTATTAAGTTAGGAAAAAAAGATTTTGGATTCACAAACTCAGATGAAACAAATAGTTGCTGATGCAGCAATTAAAGAAGTAGAAAGTGACATGATTCTTGGCTTAGGATCTGGATCTACAGCCGCTCTTATGATAAAGAGTCTCGGTGATGAAATTCGTTCTGGAAAACTGCAAAATATAAGAGGTGTTGCCACTTCCTTTCAGTCGGAAGTTTTAGCGCTAGAACTCGATATCCCGCTTATTGACTTAGCATCTGTTTCTGAAATAGATTTAGCTATAGATGGAGCAGATGAAGTTGATCCTGGATTTCAATTAATAAAGGGAGGGGGAGCATGCCATGTAAGAGAAAAGTTAGTTGCATCTAAAGCTAATAAATTGCTGATAGTTGTTGACGAAACTAAACTTGTACAAAATTTAAATAAATCATTTCCTTTACCTGTAGAGGTGCTTCCAAATGCTTGGAAGCAGGTTCAAGACGTAATTACAGAAATGAATGGTACTTCTACTTTAAGAATGGCTAGTAAAAAAGCTGGCCCAGTTGTTACGGACCAAGGCAATTTAATAATAGATGTATTGTTTAATGACGGTATTAAGAATCCAAAAGATATTGAAAAGAATATAAATAATATTCCGGGTGTATTAGAAAACGGATTATTCGTTGATCTTACTGATAAAGTATTGGTTGGTAAAATTGAAAACAATATTCCAATTGTTTACTCTCTCTCAAAAATTGATTAATCTTCAAATCTTATTTGTACTGAGTTAGCGTGACTATATAAACCCTCACTCTCTGCAAGATTTATAATATCAGTACTGTTAGCTTTTAAACTTTCTTCGTTAAATTCAATTACAGAGGTGTTTTTCATGAAAGTTTCAACTCCAAGAGAACCGCTAAATCTAGAATTACCTGATGTGGGTAAAGTATGATTTGGCCCAGCCAGATAATCTCCTACAGCTTCTGGGGTCCATTTCCCTAAAAATATAGCTCCTGCATTCTCTATGTTTTTGAGAATCTTTCTTGAATCAAAAGTTAAAATTTCCAAGTGTTCTGGTGCAAAGTTATTGCTAAGTTCTATGCATGATTCGTAATTCTCGCATATAACAATTAATCCCCAATTAGTTATTGATTGCAAGCAAATTTCTTTTCTTGGATGATTATCTATTTTTTTGTAAATTTCTTCTAAAACTTCTTTTGCCTGGTTCTTAGACGTAGTTAGAAGTATTGAAGAAGCCAAAGGATCATGTTCTGCCTGTGCTAGTAGATCAGACGCTATGTGTGAACTTTGAGCTGTTTCATCAGCAATAATTAATATTTCGCTTGGTCCAGCTAAAGAGTCAATTCCTGTTGAGCCATAAATGAGTTTCTTAGCAGTAGTTACAAAGATATTCCCTGGGCCAGTAATAACATCGACTTTATTGATTTGATTCGTGCCAAATGCTAAAGCACCAATTGCTTGGGCTCCTCCAATTCTAAAAACTTTATGTATCCCTGATAAGTAGGCTGCAGCTAAAACAGTTTTGTTTATGTTCCCCTCTTTATTTCCAGGGGATACCATTATTATTTCTTCTACTCCTGCTACTTTGGCGGGTATTGCATTCATTAATACAGTGCTTGGATAAGCGGCTCTGCCTCCTGGAATATAAATTCCTGCATTTTTTACTGGTCTCCATTTCCTTTGGACTGTATCACCATACTCACCTTTTATAGTGAAAGATACAGGAATTTCTTTTTCGTGGAATTTTTTAATTCTTTTGTGGGCCACTTCAAGTGAGTGCTTTAAGTTGCTATCAATTTCATCCCATGCATCTTTTAAGTCTTTCGCAGAAACTTGCATAGGATCTGGGTTGAAACCATCAAATTTCTTTGTATATTTTTTTACAGCTATGTCTCCAAAAATTTTCACCTCTTGAAGAATTTCTTCTACAATTGAATTTATTTTATTATTGTTTTCTGAATTAGTTCGTGTAGAAATCCTTTTTAATTCTGCAATAGCATCCTTTTTATTATTTATAATCTTCATATTTTTAATTTTATAAATTGAAAGGTTTGAGACTCAATTTAATACTTTTTTAAATTATATATGATTGATTAGTAGTCGATCTATTTGTTATGATGATTAACTTCTATATATATATCCTCTGTGGCCAATAACAAATCAGCAAAAAAGAGAATACAAATTGCCGAAAGAAATCGATTAATTAATAAGTCCTATAAATCTACAGTAAGAACTTTGATTAAAAAGACTTTAGAGAATTGTGAAAAATACAAAAAGGAACCTAATGATGAAAATAAGAATTTAGTGACAACAAGCCTTAATAATGCTTTTAGTCTAATTGATAAAGCAGTTAAGAAAAATGTTCTCCACAAGAATAATGGGGCTAATAGAAAATCAAAAATTAATAAATTTGTAAAAGATACCATCACCACAAAGTAAAAAGGCAGATCATCATTATGAGCGATATTGAACTCATAGACTCTCACTGTCATTTGATATTTGAAAATTTTGAAAAAGATCTTGCAGATGTTGTTTTAAGATTGCGTTCGAGAGGTGTAAAAAAGTTAGTCCATGCTTGTTGTGAGTTATCAGAAATTCCTAAGTTAAAAAAAATATCCCATGAATTTGATGAAATTTATTATTCAGTTGGTTTGCATCCGCTAGAAGCAAAAAAATGGGAATTAAGTTCCAAATATCTTTTAAAAAAATCAGCTAAAGAAGATAGAAAAGTCGTAGCTATTGGGGAATTAGGTTTGGATTTTTTCAAAAATGAAAATAAAAATCAGCAAATCGATGCTCTTATTCCTCAAATGGAGCTAGCGCACGAACTTGAATTGCCTGTAATTATTCATTGCAGAGATGCCGCGAATGAAATGATAGAGATATGTAATGATCTTTCTAAAAAAGGGAAATGCCCTAAAGGGGTACTTCACTGTTGGACAGGAACCCCAAGAGAAATGAAAAAATTCTTGGATTTTGGTTTTTATATTAGTTTTAGTGGAATAGTAACTTTTCCAAAAGCGCATGAAATTCATGAGTGTGCCAAAATAGTTCCTAATGATAAATACCTTATTGAAACTGACGCACCTTTCTTAGCCCCTGTCCCTCACAGAGGAAAAAGAAATGAGCCGGCTTTTGTTGAAAATGTAGCAAAATTTTTGGCAGATTTAAGATCTACTGATTTATTTACAATTGCTAAAGAGTCGTCCAATAATGCTGAAGATTTGTTTAAATTTGACTTGATAAGTTGACACTACAGCTGTTATTATTAGGAATTACTTGAAATTTTTTCTTAATTTTTTAGTTTTAGCTTTTAATTAATGGTTTTATGGCTGTTAAACTAAATTTTAGTTTTTGTTAAATCAATTTTTTTGAAATTCAGATTTAATGTTTGAATTTAACTAAAAAGAGGAGTTAAACAACTAATTATTAAGTAGATTATAAGTAAATAGTAATCTCACATAATCGCAGGTTTTCTTGCATGAGCAGTAGCGCTTTACAGGTAGCAAAAACAGCTACTTATCTACCAGATTTAGTTGAAGTACAAAGAGCAAGCTTTAAATGGTTTTTGGAAAAAGGTCTAATAGAGGAACTGCAAAACTTTTCTCCCATTTCTGATTACACAGGTAAATTAGAATTGCATTTTATAGGTGAAGAGTACAGATTAAAAAGACCTAGGCATGATGTTGAAGAGGCAAAAAGGAGAGATGCAACATTTGCTTCTCAAATGTATGTGACTTGCAGGTTAATAAATAAGGAAACAGGAGAAATTAAAGAACAAGAAGTATTTATTGGAGAATTACCACTAATGACTGAAAGAGGAACTTTCATCATTAATGGAGCTGAAAGAGTAATTGTTAATCAAATTGTTCGAAGCCCTGGTGTATATTTCAAAGATGAACAGGATAAAAACGGCCGAAGAACTTACAATGCTAGTGTTATACCAAATAGAGGCGCATGGCTAAAATTTGAGACTGATAAAAATAACTTACTCTATGTAAGAGTCGATAAAACAAGAAAAATTAATGCTCATGTTCTCATGAGAGCAATGGGCCTCAGCGATAATGACGTCGTGGATAAGCTTAGGCATCCCGAATTTTATCAAAGTTCAATCGATTCAGCCAATGAAGAGGGTATAAATTCAGAAGATCAAGCTTTACTAGAGCTTTACAAGAAGCTACGTCCTGGTGAACCCCCTTCTGTTTCTGGGGGGCAACAACTATTACATAGTAGATTTTTTGATCCCAAAAGATATGATTTAGGCCGAGTTGGTAGATATAAAATAAACAATAAATTGAGGCTTACTGTACCAGATGAAATTAGAACACTTACCCATGAAGATGTTCTTTCCACTATTGATTATTTAATCAACCTTGAATTGGATGTTGGCGGTGCTAGTTTAGATGACATTGACCACCTTGGTAACAGAAGAGTTAGATCTGTGGGGGAACTTCTTCAAAATCAAGTAAGGGTTGGCCTTAACCGTTTAGAGAGAATTATTAAAGAGAGAATGACTGTTGGAGAAACAGATTCTCTTACTCCTGCTCAACTAGTTAATCCTAAACCTTTGGTGGCGGCAATAAAAGAGTTTTTTGGCTCCAGTCAATTAAGTCAATTTATGGATCAAACTAATCCTTTGGCTGAATTGACACATAAGAGAAGGATTTCGGCCCTTGGTCCTGGTGGTCTAACACGAGAAAGAGCAGGCTTTGCAGTAAGAGACATTCATCCATCACATTACGGTAGATTATGTCCTATTGAGACTCCTGAAGGTCCTAATGCAGGACTTATAAATTCTTTAGCTACCCATGCAAGAGTCAATGAATATGGTTTCATTGAAACTCCTTTTTGGGAAGTTAAAAATGGTAGAGTTAATAAAGAAGGAGATCCTGTCTACCTTTCTGCCGATTTAGAAGATGAGTGCAGGGTAGCTCCAGGAGATGTGGCCACCGATAAAGATGGAAATATACTCGCAAATCTAATACCGGTACGATATAGACAAGATTTTGAAAAAGTACCTCCTTATCAAGTTGATTATGTTCAGCTGTCACCCGTACAAGTAATTTCAGTTGCCACTTCACTAATTCCTTTTTTAGAACATGATGATGCGAATAGAGCCCTGATGGGATCTAATATGCAGCGACAGGCAGTTCCATTGCTTAGGCCAGAACGCCCTTTGGTTGGGACAGGTTTAGAGTCTCAAGTAGCCAGAGATTCTGGGATGGTACCCATAACAAAAGTTAGTGGCACTGTCTCTTATGTAGACGCTAATGAGATTGTAGTTAAAGATGATGATGGTAATGAACATTTTCATTATCTTCAAAAATACCAAAGATCAAATCAAGATACTTGTCTAAACCAAAGACCTATAGTAAAGATCGGCGATCATGTTATATCTGGGCAAGTTTTAGCAGATGGTTCGGCATGTGAAGGAGGAGAAATCGCCTTAGGTCAGAATGTCTTAATTGCTTATATGCCATGGGAAGGCTACAACTACGAGGATGCAATTCTTGTAAGCGAGAGGATGGTTACTGATGATTTATACACATCAGTACATATTGAAAAATATGAAATTGAGGCAAGACAAACAAAATTAGGGCCTGAAGAAATCACAAGAGAAATACCTAATATTTCTGAAGAAAGTTTAAATAATCTCGATGAAATGGGCATAATTAGAATTGGTGCTTTTGTCGAGAGTGGGGATATTCTTGTAGGTAAAGTTACTCCAAAAGGGGAATCTGACCAGCCACCTGAAGAGAAACTTTTGAGGGCCATATTTGGCGAAAAAGCTAGAGATGTTAGAGACAACTCTCTCAGGGTTCCAAAGACTGAAAAGGGAAGAGTTTTGGATGTTCGTATTTACACAAGAGAACAAGGTGATGAACTACCTCCCGGGGCTAACATGGTTGTTAGGGTTTATGTGGCTCAAAGAAGAAAGATTCAAGTAGGGGATAAAATGGCTGGAAGGCATGGTAACAAAGGTATTATTAGTAGAATCTTGCCCAGAGAAGATATGCCATATCTACCTGATGGAACCCCTGTAGATATAGTTCTTAACCCGCTAGGTGTTCCAAGTAGGATGAATGTTGGCCAAGTTTTTGAATTATTAATGGGCTGGGCAGCATCTAACTTAAATTGCAGGGTTAAAGTTGTTCCATTTGATGAAATGTATGGTGCTGAAAAATCACATCAGACTGTTCAAGCATTTTTAGAGGAAGCCTCAAAACAGCCAGGGAAAGCATGGGTTTACAATCCTGATGATCCTGGAAAATTATTGCTTAAAGATGGCAGAACAGGCGAACCCTTTGACCAGCCAGTTGCAGTTGGCTACTCCCACTTCCTTAAGTTAGTACATTTGGTGGATGATAAAATTCATGCCAGATCTACAGGCCCTTACTCTTTGGTTACACAGCAACCATTGGGTGGTAAAGCTCAACAAGGTGGCCAAAGACTTGGGGAAATGGAAGTATGGGCTCTTGAGGCATATGGAGCGGCTTATACTCTTCAAGAACTATTAACCGTTAAATCTGATGATATGCAAGGAAGGAACGAAGCCTTAAATGCAATCGTTAAAGGTAAACCTATTCCAAGGCCAGGCACTCCTGAGTCATTCAAAGTTCTTATGAGAGAATTACAATCTCTCGGATTAGATATTGGAGTTTACACAGATGAAGGTAAGGAGGTAGATCTCATGCAAGATGTAAATCCAAGAAGGAATACTCCGTCAAGACCGACTTACGAATCACTAGGAACCTCTGAATATGAGGAAGATTAAATACCCAACTAAAAAACTTCTAATTTAATTTCCCAAAATGACAAATAGCAACTTAAGAACTGAAAACCACTTTGATTACGTCAAAATTTCAATAGCTTCTCCACAAAGAATAATGGATTGGGGACAGAGGACGTTGCCGAATGGACAAGTGGTAGGTGAAGTTACTAAACCTGAAACTATTAATTACAGGACACTTAAACCAGAAATGGATGGATTGTTTTGTGAGAAGATTTTTGGTCCCTCAAAAGATTGGGAATGCCATTGTGGTAAGTATAAAAGGGTTAGACATCGAGGCATTGTTTGTGAGAGGTGTGGGGTTGAAGTAACTGAAAGCAGAGTTAGAAGACATAGGATGGGGTACATCAAACTTGCTGCTCCAGTTTCTCATGTTTGGTATTTAAAAGGAATTCCTAGTTATGTCGCGATTCTTTTGGATATACCACTTCGAGATGTAGAACAGATTGTTTACTTTAATTGTTATGTTGTTTTAGATCCTGGTGATCATAAAGAACTCAAATATAAGCAATTACTTACTGAAGATGAATGGTTGGAAATTGAAGATGAAATTTACGCTGAAGATTCAACAATTGAAAATGAACCTTTTGTTGGTATTGGCGCTGAGGCCCTTAAGCAGTTACTTGAGGACCTTGATTTGAATCAGGTTGCTGAGGAACTTAGGGAAGAAATTACACAAAGTAAAGGGCAAAAAAGGGCAAAACTTATAAAAAGAATAAGAGTTATTGATAATTTTATTGCGACTAACGCCAAGCCAGAGTGGATGGTATTAGACGCTATTCCAGTAATACCTCCAGATCTTAGACCTATGGTTCAGCTTGATGGAGGAAGATTTGCTACTTCTGATTTAAATGATCTTTATAGAAGAGTAATTAATAGAAATAATCGACTAGCGAGGCTGCAAGAAATTTTAGCTCCTGAAATTATCGTAAGAAATGAAAAAAGGATGCTTCAAGAAGCAGTTGATGCCCTTATAGATAATGGTAGGAGAGGTAGAACTGTTGTTGGTGCGAACAATAGAGCACTTAAGTCCCTTAGTGACATTATTGAAGGAAAACAAGGAAGATTTAGACAGAATCTTTTAGGTAAGCGTGTTGACTATTCAGGAAGATCTGTAATAGTTGTGGGACCTAAATTAAAAATGCATGAGTGTGGATTACCAAAGGAAATGGCGATTGAGCTCTTTCAACCTTTTGTAATACATAGGTTAATACGTCAAAATATTGTTAACAATATTAAAGCTGCTAAGAAATTAATACAAAAAGCTGACGATGAAGTTATGCAGGTACTTCAAGAAGTGATTGAAGGCCATCCAATTCTTTTAAATAGAGCACCTACACTTCATAGATTAGGAATTCAAGCTTTTGAACCAAAATTAGTTGGAGGTAGAGCGATACAACTTCATCCTTTAGTTTGTCCTGCATTTAATGCTGATTTTGATGGAGATCAAATGGCAGTTCATGTTCCGCTAGCTTTGGAAGCACAAACTGAAGCACGCATGCTTATGCTAGCCAGTAATAATATTCTTTCTCCTGCTACTGGGGAACCGATTGTTACTCCATCTCAAGATATGGTTTTAGGATCTTATTATCTGACAGCTTTGCAACCAAATTATCAAAAACCTGATTTTGGAGATAATAATTCTACTTTTGCTTCATTAGAAGATGTCATTTCTGCCTTTGAAGATAAAAGACTTAGCTTACACGAATGGGTATGGGTTAGATTTAATGGAGAGGTTGAAGATGATGACGAAATGAGTACACCTAAAAAGACTCAAGAGCTTGAAGATGGCTCAAAGTTAGAATTGTGGAATTTAAGAAGAGATAGATTTGATTCTCAGAATAACTTAATTAGCAGATTTGTTTTGACAACTGTCGGAAGAGTAGTGATGAACTATACCATCATTGATTCTGTATCTAAAACGTAATCTTTAAAAACTTTTTTTCATTCATTTAAAAATCATGACATCATCTAAACCTAAAAAAACTTCTAGAGTTCGTAAAACTACTAAAACCTCAAAAAAGAATAATCCAGTTGTAATGCCTGCTTTAGCTAAAACTCCGCCTTCATTCAAAAATAAAGTAGTTGATAAGAGAGCTTTAAAAAATTTAGTCTCTTGGGCATACAAAACTCATGGTACCGCTATAACTGCTGCCATGGCTGATAATTTAAAGGACTTAGGTTTTAAATATGCTACCCAGGCTGCTGTCTCTATTTCCGTAGATGACTTAAAAGTTCCTGAAGCTAAACAAGATTTAATAGGACAAGCTGAAGAGCAAATATCTGCCACAGAGGAATGTTATAGACTTGGCGAAATTACTGAAGTTGAAAGACATACAAAAGTTATTGATACCTGGACTGAAACTAATGAGAGATTAGTAGACGCTGTAAAAAATAATTTTAACCAAAATGATCCTCTAAATTCAGTTTGGATGATGGCTAATTCAGGGGCAAGGGGTAATATGTCTCAGGTGAGACAACTTGTTGGTATGAGGGGTTTAATGGCTAATCCTCAAGGAGAAATTATTGACCTGCCAATAAGAACAAACTTTAGAGAGGGACTTACTGTTACTGAATATGTCATATCTTCTTATGGAGCAAGGAAAGGGTTGGTAGACACTGCTTTAAGAACTGCTGATTCTGGTTATTTAACCCGGAGATTGGTTGATGTAGCCCAAGATGTAATTGTTAGAGAAGAAGATTGTGGAACAGAAAGATCAATAGTTGTTGAAGCTGAAGATGGTAAGTTCCAAACAAGACTCCTTGGAAGACTTACAGCTGAGGATATTTTAGATTCTGAGGGCAACTTAATTATTCCTCAAAATACTGCAATAGACCCTTCATTTTCACAAAAAATTGAGACAGCATCTATTTCAAAAGTAAAAATAAGATCACCATTAACATGTGAAGCTAATAGGTCTGTTTGTAGGAGATGTTATGGATGGGCTTTAGCTCATAATCATCTTGTTGACTTGGGCGAAGCGGTAGGAATCATCGCTGCTCAGTCTATTGGAGAGCCAGGAACTCAGTTGACAATGAGAACTTTCCATACTGGGGGGGTATCAACTGCTGAAAGTGGAGTAGTAAGATCAAAGATTTCCGGTAAAGTTGAATTCAGCTCGAAAGCAAAAGTAAGAGGTTATAGAACACCACATGGGGTGGAAGCTAAACAAGCAGAAGTTGACTTTATTTTAAAAATAGTTCCTCAAGGAAATAATTCTAACAAAGTTCAAAAAATTGAAGTTTCGAGTGGATCGCTTTTATTCGTTGAAGATGGTGAAGAAATTAATTCTGATATAACTGTTGCTCAGATTACTGTTGGAGCTGTAAAGAAAAGCGTTGAAAAAGCAACGAAGGATGTTATCTGTGATTTAGCTGGTCAAGTCAAGTTTGATAAGGTTATTCAGCCAAAAGAGTCTACAGATAGACAGGGAAATATCACTTTAAAAGCCCAAAGATTAGGCAGATTGTGGGTACTAGCGGGTGATGTATATAATTTACCTCCTAATGCAGTACCAGTCATCTCATCAGGAAAGTCTGTAGATGAAGGAACTGTATTGGCAGAAGCAAGTCAATCAAGTGAGTTTGGTGGACAAGTTCGATTAAGAGATTCTATAGGAGATGCAAGAGAAGTTCAGATTGTTACTACTTCTATGTCTTTAAGCAATTTTAAATTACATGAAGAATCTACACATTCAGGTCAAATATATAACTTGGAATCTAAAGATGGAATAACTTATCGTTTGAACATTTCACCCGGTAGTAAAATTAGTAATGGTGAGGTAATAGCAGATTTAACGGATGAAAGGTTCCGTACAAAAACGGGCGGGTTAGTGAAATATTCCCCTGGATTAAGTGTCAAAAAAGCCAGATCATCTAAAAATGGTTTTGAAGTTAGTCAAGGAGGAACATTGCTTTGGATTCCTCAAGAGACACATGAAATTAATAAGGATATATCTCTTTTAATGATTGAAGATATGAAATGGATTGAAGCAGGAACAGAAGTAGTAAAAGATATATTTAGTCAAACATCAGGTATTGTTACGGTTACTCAGAAAAATGATATTCTCCGTGAAATAACAGTTAGAAATGGAACTTTTCATGAGTGCGACGATGAAGATGTTTTGAATAGATTTACTGAAGAAGGTAGTCTAGTAAATCCAGGTGAAAAGATTTTAGATGGTATTGAAAATAAAGAAATTCTTTTTGTTCAGAAAATAGAAACTTCAAAATCTAGAGGCTTATTGCTAAGAACTGTTGAGGAATTTACCATACCTGATCAAGCAGAATTACCTGAATTATCCCATGTTAAACAGGAAAAAGGACCGCATTTAGGCTTAAAAGCCATCCAAAGGCTTACTTATAAAGATGGTGAATTAATAAAATCAGTTGAAGGAGTTGAATTACTTAAAACCCATTTGAAAGTTGAAAGTTTTGATGCTACTCCTCAAATGACCATTGATGTTGAGTCGGTTGAAGATAAAAATGATGCTTCAATAAATAGGCTGAATTTGGTGATATTGGAATCTATTCTTGTAAGAAGAGATACGATATCTGATTCCAGTCATGGCTCAACTCATACTGAATTGCAAGTCAAAAATAATCAAATAGTTAAAGCAGGAGATGTAATTGCTACAACTCAAATTCTTTGCAAAGAACCTGGAATTGTTCAGTTGCCAAATGCTGTTGATGACGAGCCTATAAGAAGATTAATTGTTGAGAGAGAAGAAGATAAAATTAAAATTAAGATAAGTGGTAAAGCAGTCGTTAAAGTCGGTGATCGGGTAGTTGATGGTGATCCTGTTAGTGAGTCTGAGGAATCTAGTTCTTGTGGAGAAATTGAAGAGGTTTCTAGTAGTGCAGTAACCTTAAGACTTGGGAGGCCTTATATGGTTTCTCCTGATTCAGTCTTACATGTTAGGGACGGAGACTTAGTCCTAAGGGGTGATGGTTTAGCGTTACTTGTTTTTGAGAGGCAGAAAACTGGAGATATTGTTCAAGGATTGCCTCGAATCGAAGAGTTGTTAGAAGCTAGGAGACCTAGAGATTCTGCAATTTTATGTAAAAAATCAGGTATTGTTCAGATTAAAAAAGGTAATGATGAAGAATCAGTTTCTTTATCGGTTATTGAAAAAGATGATTTAGTCAATGAATATCAACTATTAATTGGGAAAAATATCATGGTTAGTGATGGACAACAAGTATCAGGTGGAGAAGCTTTAACTGACGGTCCAGTTAATCCTCATGAATTATTAGATTGTTACTTCAACGATTTAAAAAATGATAAACCTTTAATAGATGCAGCCAGAGAATCCATTTCAAAATTACAAAGAAGTATGGTAAATGAAGTCCAAAACGTATATAAGTCCCAAGGTGTTGCAATTGATGATAAACATATTGAAGTTATTGTTAGACAAATGACGAGTAAAGTCCGAGTAGAAGACGCTGGTGATACTACCCTCTTACCTGGTGAACTTATAGAGTTGAGGCAAGTTGAGGATACTAATCAAGCAATGGCAATTACCGGAGGAGCTCCAGCAGAGTTTACGCCTGTATTGTTAGGTATAACTAAAGCTTCCCTAAATACAGATAGCTTTATATCCGCAGCTTCATTCCAGGAAACAACGAGGGTCCTAACAGAAGCTGCAATTGAAGGTAAATCTGATTGGCTGAGAGGTCTAAAAGAAAATGTTATCATCGGTAGACTAATACCTGCAGGGACTGGTTTTAGCGGATTTGTAGAGGAGTTAGCATCAGAAGCTGGTCCTCATCCTGATATCCTCGCGGAAGAATCTGGTGGATATAGAAGAGCACAGAACCTAAGACCAGACTATACAGTTGATATGCCACAATCACCTGCAGTAAGCTCTAGTGCAATACTAGATGATCCCAGCGATGAAGATTTGGAGACTACTCGCAACCGACATGGAATAGATCCTTCCTCCAGTAATTTTGCTGCGTTTGCAAGGCCAAGTGCTGAAAATCAATTTTCTGAAGATCAATTACCAGATCCTGCTGCCTTAGAGGGGTTACAAGAGGAGGGACTTCTTTCTGATGAATAGATATTTTCTATTTTCATTTTTAGTGACTAGAATGAAATCTTTAATTTATAGTTGATGATTAAACCAGAGATTATCCCCAAAAGAAAATTACCTCGTTATGGTTTCCATTTTTATAATGAAAGATTGAATGGGAGGATGGCCATGATTGGATTTATTGCATTAATTCTCACAGAATTCTTCTTAAAACATGGTTTGCTGTTATGGTGAGTATAGTTTGAAATAAAGAATCGATAATTTGAAAAATCTTGTTGGAAGTAGTATTAAAGATTTAGAAAATGTAGCTTTAAATTATGGTCAAGCTGCATTCAGAGGCAGGCAGATATATAACTGGATTTATAATTATAGAAATAAGAATAAAAATATTGATCAAATAGATGTTTTACCCTCGGATTTTAGAAAAAAGTTAAAGGATGATGGTTTTAGAGTAAGCGAACTTAGTTTTCATGAAAAGTACTTAGCTAGTGATGGCACTCTAAAGTTGTTACTGTCAACAGTGGACAAAGAAAGTATTGAGTGCGTTGGAATACCAACTGAAAAAAGACTAACTGCATGTCTCTCTAGTCAAGTTGGATGTCCTATGGACTGCAAATTTTGCGCCACAGGTAAGGAGGGCTTAAAGAGATCTTTAAAAGCGAGTGAAATATTAGATCAGATTCTATTTATTGAAAATGAAATGAATAGAAAAGTAACTAATGTTGTTTTCATGGGTATGGGTGAGCCATTATTGAATATTGATGACTTGCTTTTGTCAATAAGGTCTATTAATGAGGATTTTCGAATCAGTCAGAGAAAGATAACTGTAAGCACTGTTGCAATACCAAAAATGATAGAAAAATTATCAGAAAAGTCTTTTCAAATTTTAGGTAAGTGTCAATTTACATTAGCGATAAGTCTACATGCTTCAAATCAAAAAATAAGAGAAATGATAATACCAAGTGCTAAAACCTATCATATTAAAAACATAATTAAAGACTGTAGGCAATTTGTAAGAGATACTGGTCGCAGGGTAAGTTTTGAATATTTAATGCTAAGCGGTGTTAATGATAAATTAGAACATGCTGAAGAATTGGGTAATTTGCTAAGAGGATTTCAATGCCATGTAAATTTAATACAGTACAACCAAATTGATGAGGTTGAATTTAAACGTGCCTCTTTAAAAAATCTTCAATTATTTCAATCTAGGCTTTTCGATAATGGTATCGCTGTCAGCTTTCGAAAAAGTAGAGGTCTAGATAAAAATGCTGCATGTGGTCAGTTAAGACAAAATTCAATAAATAAATAATATTATCCAAAAATAATTTTTTAAAAATCTCTTAAACAGGTTATTATTGTCTTAATTCATATTGTATCTTTGAGTTTTATTAAGACAAAAATTTTACCTTTTGCTATAGTTACGCTTTTTGGAATTGCTTTTCTTGCAGTTAGCGCAAGAATTTGGTTGCCAGGGGATATGATGTCCCCTGCTCCCTTAAATTAAATTTTAATTTGTGAAATGACAAATAATAAGGATCCTAAGAAAGATAGCCTAGCCGAAATAGCTGTTGACCCTGATGTTTTGGCAAAAGAATTAGCTTTAGAGCTTGAAATAGATCCTTTAGAACAAATTGATGAGGATGCTTTTTCAAAAGGTTTAAATATAACTCAAGAATGCAATCAAGCTTTGAAAATGCTTAAAGGTAACAGAGAAGAAAGAATACAGGGATTAAGAATATTTTGTGAATATAGAGATCAAAGATCATTCCCTTTTTTATTGCCATTACTTGATCAATCTTGTCCTGTTGAAAGAATGAGTGCGGTATATGCTCTAGGCCGTAATCCATGTCCTAGTGCAGTAAAAAAACTTGTTAGTCTTTTGGAGACTGATGATAATGCCTATGTAAGGAGAGCGACTGCATGGAGTCTAGCTAACTATGATGATCAGATTGTTTTAAAGCCATTAATAAATGCTTTGAAGAATGATGTTGCTGCAGTAAGGTTATGGTCATCAAGTTCGTTAGCCGAAATTGGTAATGTTTCTTTGGAAAACGCTCAATTAGCAGCAGAACAACTTTTAGTAAGCTTAAAGATAGATAACGAATCGGGCGTGAGGAGTAATTGTATTTGGTCATTATGTAGATTGTATGAAAAATTGGACAACTCATTTCAAGAAAATTTTATTGATGAATGTACAAAGATAGCCCTTTTTGATAAAGAACCCTCTGTTATGGAAGAAGCAAAAACTGCTTTAGATTCCATGGGAATGCAAGGTTTTTATAATTAAGTACATAATTTTTAACTTCAATTCAATAGAACAAAATGAATTTATTTGATATTCCAAATAAAATTAAAATTAATTAACCTGTACCAACTGAAACAAAAAATTTTCGTTATCCTATATAAAGTTAAAGTACTCAATACCTGAATTTAATGCCTCAAAAAACTTTGAGATTCAAAATTCATCAAGACGGAAGAGTTGAAGAGACTGTTGAGGGGTTTAATGGAGATTCATGTAATGAAGCTACAAAAAATCTCGAAGAAGCACTTGGTAAAGTAACAGTTAAAAATAAAACATCTGATGCTTTCATCTCTATTCAAAACGAAAATTTAAAACAATTAAACAACGAATCTAATGTCACATTTTAGTACCATTAAAACCCATCTTAAAGAAGCTGAGCCTTTAATTAAAGCTTTAAGCTCGCTTGGCTATAACGTTAACCAAGAAGAAAAGTTTATCAGAGGTTATAGAGGCATACTTACCGATGTTGATATAAGTATGAATTTGCCTGGGGATACTAAAGTAGGATTTAAATGGAACAATAATTCTAGCTCATATGAATTAGTAGCTGATCTAGATCTATGGAAATTTGAACTACCGGTAGAAAGATTTATTTCTAAAGTTACTCAAATGTATGCTTATCAAACTATTATTTCCACAACAAAAAATGATGGTTATCAACTCGTAGAACAAAAAAATAAAAATGATGGCTCTATAGAGTTGGTTTTAACTAAGTGGGATAATTAATGAAAGAATATGGATTTCACCGATCCATTTAATAATGCTGAAGAAAATATAGAAATTACAGGTTGGGAACCAGTTCTTGGTGGTCAGTTAGCCGACAAAGCTGTATGGGTTGATGAAGCTAAATGTATTGGGTGTAAATACTGTGTACACGTTGCTTCGAATACTTTCATAGTTGATGAATTTCATGGCAGAAGTCGAGCAATTAGACAAGATGGAGATAGTGTTGATGTTATACAAGAAGCAATAGATACCTGCCCTGTTGATTGCATTCACTGGGTCAAGTTTGAAGAATTGGATAATTTAGAAAATAGCCTCAATAGGGATATGTTTCAAACATTTGGAAAACCGCCAAGAATGAATAAATATTGATTTCAAATATGCAATATCGTAGATTTGGCCGAACCAATATAAAGATTCCTATTTTATCTTTGGGTGGAATGAGATTTCAAAAAAGTTGGGATCAACTAGATTTTTCTGAGATTTCATATCAAGAACAAAATAAGGTAGAAACTATATTAAATCTGGCAAGTAAATATGGCTTAAGTCATATAGAAACTGCTAAATACTATGGAACCTCAGAAGTGCAATTAGGAGTGGCCTTCAAAAATAATAATAAAATCCCAAATATTATTCAAACTAAGATTCCTCCAAGTAGTGATCCAAAAATCTTTGAGAGAGATGTTATGACGAGCATTGAAAAATTGAATGTTAAAAAAATTGATTTACTAGCAATACATGGTATTAATACAGCTGAACATTTACATCAGGCTATTAGAAGTGGAGGTTGCATTGACATTCTGAGAAATTTACAAAAAAAAAATTTAATTGGATCTATTGGATTCTCTACTCATGGAAAATCTTCCCTCATTAGGAAGGCCATATCAACAAACTTTTTTGATTATGTAAATTTGCACTGGTATTTTATCAATCAAGAAAATACAAAGGTTATTAATTTAGCCAAAAAGTATGACCTTGGAGTTTTCATTATAAGTCCAACCGATAAAGGGGGACATCTTCATACTCCCTCAACAAAAATGATTGAACTTTGTAGTCCATTGCATCCAATAGTTTTTAATGATCTTTTTTGCTTAAGTAATAAAAACGTTCATACTCTTAGTGTGGGCATTGCAAAAGAGACGGATTTTGATTTACATTTAAAAGCTGTCTCTTTATTATCAGAATCTGAGCAATATCTTCCAAAGATAATAAACAGATTAATGCAGGAATCTATTAATACTTTAGGTTTAGAGTGGTATCAAAATTGGAATAGAAATCTACCGAGCTGGGAACATACACCAGGAAATATTAATATTCCAATTCTGCTTTGGCTTTCAAATTTAATAGATTGGTTGGACATGGAAGGGTTTGCAAAAGCTAGATATCAATTACTTGGTAATGGAAGTCACTGGTTTCCTGGATGTAACGCTAATTTATTAGATGTAGAAGTTTCTGAAAGGCAATTAATGAAAGTTTTAGAAGGTCACATAAATCCAAATAAAGTTATAAATAAATTGAGAACTTTAAAAGAAAAGTTTGGAGATAATGTTGTTACAAGATTATCAAATAAATAATTTTATAATGGATTTTTCTCTGCCTTGCCAACTTTTCTTGGATAAATTGTTGGGCAAACATTTTTTGGTTGAATAAGAATAATATTTCGGGTACCTTTACTTCTCGGTAACAGAATCTTCTTTTTTTCTTTAAATTTTCCTCCTAATATTTCTAAAGTTTTTTCTAGATTTTTACTTTCTTCATCAGTCCATTTGCCACAGTATAAAACTCCTAAACCTTCTTTCTTTAGCATTGGTAATATATATTCTGAAACTGTTGATGGATTACTCACTGCTCTTGTGGTAGCTATATTGAAGCTATTTCTCATTGATGATTGATGTGCCACGTTTTCAATGCGATCATTAATTACATGAATATTGTTTTGGAAATTGATCTCTTTAATAAGACTTCTTAACGCATCTGTTTTCTTTTTGGAAGAATCAATCAGATATATTTCTGAATTAGGATGAATTATGGCATAAGCTATACCAGGGAAGCCACAGCCAGATCCAATATCTAAAAATTTCTGATTATCAAAATTAATATTCGGAAAAGCTTTAAATGGCCAAATACTGTCAAAAACTTGAGATACCCAATAATCATCTCCATTAATTAATCTCGTTAAATTGGTTTTTTTATTTAATTCTTCAATTTTCATTTGCAATTCTTGAAACATAATTATTTCTTCTTTAGTTAGTAAGGTTGAAATCTCTTTGGGAATGTTTTGTTTTTTCATTTCGTTATAAATATAAAATTCTTTACTAATTATTAAATACATTCTATTTAGTAAAAATTTATTAGAATTGCATTATTAATAAAAGATTATTTTGAAACGGAAAATTTCTTATTACAAAATTTTAGGTGTAAATGAAAATGCATCAAATCATGAATTAAGAAAGGCATTTTGTAAACTCTCTATTGAGTTGCATCCTGATACAACTTCACTAGATATTGAAGACGCGAAGGGTAAATTCCAAGAAGTTTTAGAAGCTTATGAAAATCTAAATAATAGTAATTTGAGGAAGAAATATGATAATAAAATGAAGGAAAAGTCCAGAAGTAAAAATAATTCTAATTTTTTGAATAATTTAATAATCGATTCTAATAATCAAAATATTGTGGGTAATAGAAGACCTTTTTCAAATGGAGAATTGTTTTCATTATTTCTTTTAATTATTATCATATCTATATGTTTGATCTGTTCAATTTTAATCGCATCATTTACAGGTAAAGAATTAGATACAATTCCAATCTGGCTAATCAAATGATTACTTAAAAATCTGTGAGTCTATCAAAAAAACCTATCAATCAAAATTCACTTCAATCTCTGGAATTATGGCTAACAGATTTGGGTGCTGTGAAGGATATTAATGATCCATCAAAATGGTATCTACTATTGTCTAATTGGAATGCCACTATTCTTTTTGAACAAGAAGATTTAAGTGTTATCTGGGAAAGCGAGGGAAAAGAAACCAAAAGACTATTTTCATATTGCATTAACAGAGAAGATGTAGAAAATGCAATTCTCCAGGGACCTTAAATATGAATTTAAATATTATCTAAGATTTGCCTTATTACCCAGTAACTTTTTTCTAATTGATCATCGGTTATACAAAGAGGCGGCAAAAGATAAATAACATTTCCAAGGGGCCTAATAAATAAACCTTTTTCCATTGCAAGATTCTTTATTTCTTTTCCAATCTTATTAAGATAACCTTTATTATTACCAATTTCTATATCGAAGGCAGCAATGGTACCTGTGACTCTAATCTTTTTTATGTAGGGTGATTTTCTAAATTTTATTAAATGAGATAAATGTTTTTCTTCGAGTGAAAGGTATTTTTGAGGTTCTTTTTCTAATAAATCAAGGCTAGCGTTAGCCGCGGCACAACCTAAAGGATTGGCCGTAAAACTATGTCCATGCCAAAAAGTTTTTCTTGGGGAATCATCAATAAAAGATTGAAAAATATTTTCTTGACATAAGGTAATTCCCATCGGCAAAAACCCACCAGTTAAGCCTTTTGAAATACTTATTAAATCAGGAATGATTTCTGCTTTTTGAAACGCAAAAAGTGTTCCACATCTCCCAAAACCAGTTAATACTTCATCGACAATTAATAAAGAATTATTATTTTTTATAGTTTCAGAAACTTTTTTAATAAACTGGGGTCTAACCATATTCATCCCGCCTGCGCCTTGAACAAGAGGCTCAAGGATAACTGCAACTGTAGGAGTTTTAAGTAGATTTTCTAACTTTTGAATTGCCTCTTTTTCTTTGTTTTCTACTTTTTCATCATTCATCCAAGTAGATGGCCATGAGACTCTCCTAACTGGGAACATAAGATCATCGAAATTCTCATTAAAAATGTTTCTCTCACCTAAAGCCATTGCTCCGAACGTATCACCATGATATGCACCATCAAAGGCCACGATTTGAGATCTTGTTTCACCTCTATTTTGCCATGATTGGAAGGCAATTTTTAACGCCACTTCGACTGCAGTAGAACCGTTGTCAGAAAAGAATAATCTTTCTAGTTTAGTTAATTTACTAAGCCTTTCTGCCAATTTTTTTGCCTGCGGATGTAAGAAATCGGCAAAGATAACTTGTTCAAGATTTTTTGCTTGATTGAAAATGGCATCCGCAATATATTCGTTACTATGACCATGAAGAGTTACCCACCAACTACTTATTCCGTCTATAAGTTCTTTTTTAGGATCTTTAGTGAATAAAAGGGCATCTTTACCATGAGTTACTTCTATTTGCGGTTTGCTGGTATTGATTTGTGTAAAAGGTGGCCAAATATTTGGGTGCCAATCTTGATTTGGAGCTTTTGAATCCAAAGATTTCATTTAACTATTTTTGAATTTATGAGTGAGATCAACTTATTTTTAATGTCAAGTTCTTTCCATAATATATCTAAATTATTTGAGTCCATTTTTTTGATGTAAGGAAATTCAGTAATTAACGGAATACCACTAAATTCAACTAGAGTTTTTGGATTATCCAAGTGTTTTTCGCCGTTGACTACTAAACCTAAAATCTCAATATTTCTTCGTTTTAAGGCCTCAATACTAAGAAGGGTATGATTAAGAGTACCAAGTGAGCTCTTACATACAAGTATTACCGGAAGATTCCATTGTTTTATTTGATCTATTTGCAAAAAATTGCGTGTTATTGGAACCATTAATCCACCTGCAGTTTCTACAATTAATGAGCCTTTTACTTTTGGCAATCGCAACTTGTCAAAGTTAATAGTTTTTTGATCTATTTCAGCAGCCCAATGAGGAGATAGAGGTTTTGTAAAAACATAAGCTTCTTTAACTATTTTCTCTTTGCTCACTTGTGTAAGTTTTTGAACAGTTTGACTATCGGTTTGCGATTCAATACCACTTTGAATAGGCTTCCAATAAAAGGAATTTAACCCTTTAACGAAAAAAGAGCTTATTAAAGTTTTCCCAATATCAGTATCTGTTCCACAAATTATAAATTTGAAAATACTATCCTGAATACTCATAATTTCTTCATAATTTGAATCTCAATTTGCCATGAAAGGTTCACTGTATTATTGTAATTCTTTGGCCAAGACTTTTGAATTGCTTTTAACTCTCTCACTGTTTTTCGTTTACAGTTTGTTGATTGTGCCCCTACATTTTTAATGCTTCTAAAAAGCTTATATACATCTTCAAAATTTTCAAGATAATTAAACTTTTCTGAATAATGTATTTCAGTTGATTTGAAATCTTTTAATAATTCTTTAGAGCAAAGGAAATTAAGACCACTATATTCAATATCAATTTTTCTGCAAGTATCTTTCCATTCAGGAAAACAATCTTTTGTTGGATATGAAATGATTAAAAAACCTCCAGGTGTTAATTTACTAAACCAATTTTTTATTATCTTTTCTGGGTTGTTTAACCAATGTACGCAAAAGTTGGATGTTAATAGAGAACAGTTATTGATTTCAGGAGGTAAATCATTATTCAAATCCCATAGAATCTTTTTACTAGATAATTTATTCTCCAGAAGCATTTTTTTGCTGAAATCAATTCTGCATACTTTTTGGGAAGAAAATTTTTTTTCTATTTCATCAGCTAATAGTCCAGGACCTGATCCTAGATCTATCCATTCACCTTTTTTGGGAAGATTTAATTCATTTATAAATTGAACAATCTTTTCTGCAAAACACTTCTGAATATTTGAATACTCTAAATACCGATATGCAGCATCATTGAAATTATTTTTTATTTTCTCATTCCACTTTTTTTTATCCATTTCAATCATTAAATTTATTAAGTAAAATCTCGTATAAATTTATATTATTCAAGCAATGACCTTGCTGAGCTAATTTAATTAAAATTGGTTTCTTATCAAATGTTTTATTTAAATAATCTAAAAAGTTATTATTTGATTCGTTGTCAAGAATCAAATCATTTTCTGATTTTATAAAAATAAATTTGCAATCTTTTTTTAAAAATACTGGAAAATCTCTATTGATGTAAAGTTGTTTTAAATCACTTAAAAGAATAGTTTTATTTATACTATCTAAACTTTTATAAAACATATTTTTAAAACTATTATTTATATCATTTGGCAAAAATGATCTACATATAAATTCTCTCAACATATCCTTAGGTTCATCTTTTATGATTTTTTTTTCCATTCTTTTTAGAGATCTCAAAATAAATTTTCTCTTATTACTTTTAGGAAGAAAATTATTAAAAGAATTGATAAGAACAATATGAGTCGCTTCTTTTAAAATTTTTTTTGGCATTAAATGAAAACCATAAGAATGGCATAAAGTCATTCTGATTTGTTTTATAGAGTCGCTTTTAATCCATTTTGCTTGATAATTATTTGCCGAAAAATAGCCTCTTTCATTATCTTGCCAATGCCAATTATTTTTTAAAAAATCAACTTTATAATCATCCCAGAAATGTTTATTTAGTCCCCATCCATGTTGAGTAATAATTTGTTTCATTTAAACTCTTTTAATACTGCAATGAAATTTTTTAGCAGATTAAAATCTAAATTTCTTCTTATTGTTATTCTGATTCTAGATTGTCCCACTGGCACAGTTGGAGGTCTTATAGCAATTGCTAAAAACCCATTTTCTTCAAGATATTTTTGTAGATAAATCGCCTTCTCTTCTTGGCCAACAATAATTGATAAAATGTGAGAATCTCCTTGAACTGGAAAACTAAAATTTTTAATAATTTCATCTTTCCATACCTTCGTAGAAGATAACAATTCACTGCCCCATTCTTTATTTTCTAAAATTTTTTTCAAACCTTCTAGAGCCCCAGCAGCTAAAGATGGAGCAAGCGCGGTTGTGTACCTAAATGCCCCACTTGTTTGGATAATATATTCACCAACTTCTGAATTTGAAGCAATGAAAGCTCCCCCGCTGCCAAATGCTTTTCCAAAAGTTCCAGTAATCATAGTTATATCCGAACGGCAATTAAAACTTAAACCCCTGCCTTCAGGCCCTAAGATTCCAATAGCATGAGCTTCGTCAACTAATAATTGAACACTATATTTTTTGCAAATTTCTGATATCTCTTTGAGCGGAGCAATCGAGCCCTCCATGCTATAAAGAGATTCAACAACAACTAAAATGGAATTTTTTGTAGTGTGAGATTTAATAATTTTATCTTCTAAATCTTTTAAATTATTGTGTGAAAATCGGACCAGTTTTGCTTGAGCAGCTTTGACTCCAACTAATAAAGAGTTATGGATCAATTTATCTGCTATTACGATACTATTTCTGTTCGCTAAAGCCTGGATAGCGGCTATGTTTGCTTGAAATCCGCTTGGGAAAAGTAGTACTTTTTGTTGATCAAGCCATTTTGCAAGTTCATTCTCTAACAATTTATGTATTGGTCTTGAACCGGTAATAAACCTAGAACTTCCTGAACCAATACCTTCTAAAAGGCTTATTTCGTAAGCAGCTTTTATTAAATCCTTGTCTCTACTTAATCCAAAATAGTCATTGCTGCATAAGTCTATAAGTTTTTTATTATGTGAATTTGAACTTAGAAGTTCGAATGGTTTTTTACCTAAAGAAAATGTTTTTAATTTACGGATTCTATTTTTTGGAATTTTTATTTTTTTCATTTTGGCAAAATAAAATATAATGGATTTAATTAAAAAGATTTAGATTTACTATTAAAGTTTGCAAGGTATTTTTTGTTTATTTAATATCTATATAGATCATATATTAAGAAGTTAACTCATCCTCTCTTCAATCACAATTATTGCTTAATTTAGAGGAATATTTCCCCTTTCCGCTAGATGATTTCCAATTAGAGGCAATACGAGCTATTAATAGCGGAAATTCTGTTGTTTTAACGGCACCAACTGGTTCGGGTAAAACATTGATAGGTGAATTTGCTATATATAGAGGTTTAGCTCATGAAAGCAGAGTTTTTTATACAACACCTTTAAAGGCCTTATCAAATCAAAAGTTTAGAGATTTTGCTAATCAATATGGTGAGAATAAAGTTGGTCTTTTAACTGGAGATATAAGTATTAATAGAGAAGCACCAATCTTAGTCATGACGACTGAGATTTTTAGGAACATGCTTTATGGCGAATTTGATGAATTTGATGATCCCTTAGGAAATCTAGAATCTGTAATTCTTGATGAATGTCATTACATGAATGACCCCCAAAGAGGCACAGTTTGGGAGGAAACTATAATCCATTGCCCTACTAGAACTCAAATAATAGCTTTATCAGCAACAATATCTAATGCAGATCAACTACAAAATTGGATAGAAAAAGTTCATGGACCCACAATATTAATTAATAGTGATAAGAGACCAGTCCCACTTGATTTTATTTTTTGTAGTGTTAAAGGCCTCCATCCACTTTTAAATAATAAGGGTAATGGAATTCATCCAAACTGTAAGATTTGGAGAGCTCCTAAAGGGCAGAAAAGGAGAGGAAAAGTAGGTAGGATAATGCAACCAAAGTCCCCCTCAATTGGCTTTGTGATCTCGAAACTAGCTGAACGAAATATGTTGCCTGCTATTTATTTTATTTTTAGTAGAAGAGGATGTGACAAGGCTATTGAAAATATAAAAGATTTAACTTTAGTAAGTTATGTAGAAGCTAATATGATATCCCAAAAATTAGATGTTTATCTTAAAAATAATCAAGAGGCAATTAAAGATAAATCACAATGCGAGGCATTAAAGCGCGGTATTGCATCTCATCATGCTGGATTATTGCCTGCATGGAAAGAATTGGTTGAGGAATTATTTCAGCAAGGTTTGATAAAAGTTGTTTTTGCAACTGAAACTCTAGCTGCAGGAATTAATATGCCCGCAAGAACAACCGTTATTTCCTCTTTATCAAAAAGGACAGAAGATGGGCATAGATTATTATTTAGTAGTGAATTTTTGCAAATGTCAGGAAGAGCTGGAAGAAGAGGAAAAGATACCCAAGGATATGTTGTTACATTACAAACAAGATTTGAAGGCGCTAAAGAAGCAAGTGCACTAGCTATTAGTAAACCAAATTCTTTAGAGAGTCAATTTACTCCAAGCTATGGAATGGTACTTAATCTTTTACAAAGTTATACTTTAGAAAAGTCTAAAGAATTAATTAAAAGGAGTTTTGGTAGTTTTTTGTATTTAGGTCAATCCTCAGGCGAGAATATAATTCTTGAAAATTTAGATAAAGATTTAACTAAATTAAAAAAAATTACATCTGACGTCTCATGGAAAGATTTTGATGACTACGAAAAATTAAAAAATCGTCTTAAAGAAGAGAGAAGGCTCTTGAAAATTTTAGAAAAACAAGCAGCAGAAAAATTATCAGAAGAGATCACTCATGCGCTCCCATATATTAAAGATGGAAGCCTAATTTTAATCAAAGCTCCTCAAATTAAAAGAAAAATTGTTCCAGGTTTAATTTGTAGGAAAATATATGAATCCCGAAAAATTAAGAGTATATTGTGTTTGACAATGGATAATTTATTTATTCTTATAAAACCATCATGCATAGTAAGTATTTTTAATGATTTGGATGTAATTGATGTCTTAGGACTTGAAGCACCAAATATGTATTTTTCTGGAGAGGTTGTTAGGGGAGATGAGATGTCGCAGTGTTTCGCGGATCAAATTTTAGAAGTTTCTAGAAAAAATGATTTACAAACTCCACAATATGATCTGACAACGGAAGTTTTGGCACAACAGCAACAAATTAATAATCTAGAAGAAGAAGTCACTGATCATCGCGCACATAGATTCGGAGACTCCAGGAAATTAAAGAAATATAGAAAAAGAATTGTTGATGTTGAACAAGAAATAAATATGAGAAAAAAACTTCTTGAAGATAAAGAAAATCATAACTGGAGAACTTTTACCGATTTGATTAAAATTTTGATTCATTTTGGTTGTTTAAATGATTTGGAATTGACAGAAGTTGGACAAACAGTAGGTGCAATCAGAAGTGAAAATGAATTATGGATTGGTCTTGTTTTAGTTAGTGGTTATTTGGACGATTTAGATCCTCCTGAGTTGGCTGCAATTGTTCAAGCTATATGCGTTGATGTAAGGAGGCCTAATCTTTGGTGTAATTTCAAGCCTTCTTTAAAGGTAATAGATGTTTTTAATGAATTAGATGGTTTAAGAAAATTAGTCGCTTCTCAACAAAATAAGTTTCATATTGAAATTCCTATCTATTTAGAAACAGATTTGACTGGAATTATTTCTGAATGGGCAAGGGGAAAAAAATGGAAAGATTTGGTTTTTAATACTTCATTAGACGAAGGTGATGTAGTAAGGATTATTAGAAGAACTATTGATGTCCTTTCACAAGTGCAATATTGTATTGGTGTTAGTAATAAATTAAAAAGCAAAGCAAAGCTAGCATTAAAAGCTATTAATCGTTTTCCTGTTTCTGAATCTAATGATCTTATAAAAGTCTCTGAAGATATTAATCCTGCAACTAAAAGAATTGACAATAATTCTTAAATTTTTATTCAAATCATTGAATTAATATTCATTGCTTTATCAAATTCATCTTCGTTTAAATAACCTAACTTAAGTGTGGCCTCTTTTAAATTTAATGACTCTTTGAAGGCAAGGTTTGCAATTTCAGCTGCTTTTTCATAACCAACTTTTGGCACTATGGCTGTAACTAACATTAGTGAATTTTCTAAATTTAACTTCATTTTCTTTTGATTAGGTTCCATCCCATCAACTAATTTTATTCTGAAGTTTTCTATTGCATTTTTAAGTAATTTTAAACTTGTAAGAATATTAAATCCAATAAGAGGCTTATATTCATTCATCTGTAAAGTGCCGCTAGAATTTGCTATTGAAACTGCATATTCAAGACCCATTATCTGAGTGCAAACCATTGATAAGGCTTCGCATTGAGTCGGATTCACTTTGCCCGGCATGATAGAACTTCCAGGTTCATTTTGAGGGATTATTAATTCATATATTCCTGATCTTGGACCAGATGATAAAATTTTTATATCATTTGAAATTTTAAATAATGCGCCTGCTAATATTTTTATCTGACTCATTACTTGAGCTAGACGATCATGCGATGCCATTATAGAAAAATTATTTTTTGATTTATAGAACATTAGATTAGTATCATCGGAAATTGATTTTATAGACTCTTCACAAAATCCTTTTGGACAATTTATCCCTGTACCAACTGCAGTTCCTCCCAGAGGTAAGAAATATAATTCATTAAGACTCATAATAATTGCATTCTCAGCGTCTTTAAGTTGAGCAGACCATCCTGATATTTCTTGCCCAAAAGTAAGGGGTACTGCATCTTGAAAATGGGTTCTTCCTATCTTTATAAGGTCTTTCCATTCTTCACTTTTTTTATCAAGGATCTTCGTGATTTCTCTTATAGTTGGAACCAAATTTTTGATTATTTCATTAACAACAGATATTTGAATGGCAGCAGGAAAAGTATCATTAGTTGACTGAGATTTATTTACATCATCATTCGGATGAATTGGTTGATGACTACCAAGCACTGAATTTGTTTTTAATGCTGCAATATTTGAAATTACCTCATTAACATTCATATTTGTTTGAGTACCACTACCTGTTTGCCAAACCTTTAAGGGGAACTGTGAATCATGAAGCCCATCAAGAATCTCTGTACATGCCTCTACAATCAAATCTTTTTTTCTTTTATCTATTAAACCCAAATTGAAATTCGCAATTGAAGCAGCTTTTTTTATAAGGGTGAGTGAATAAATTAACTCAATTGGAATTAATTCCTCTCCAATAGAAAAATTTATTATCGATCTTTGTGTTTGAGCACCCCACAAAGCTTCAATGGGAACCTCTATTGTTCCCATACTATCTTTTTCGATCCTAAAGTTTTTTGTCATTATTCCTCTGAAAACACTGGTTTAACTTAGATAAGGTTTTCAGTAAATCCTAGATACCTAACTTCTCCCATATTACACTTAAATTATTGAGATGAATTGAAGGATTAAAACATTCTTCTAATTCACTTTGATCAATAAAATTCATTATTTCATTATCTCTCTCTATGTTTTGTTTGAAATTCCCATTCTGAGTATTCCAGGCCTGATGCGCATTTTTTTGTACTAGGCTATAAGCCTTTTCTCTAGACAAGCCCTTCTCTACAAGCAAAAGTAAAACTTTCTGACTAAAGATTACACCACCATATATATTTAAATTTTTAAGCATATTTTTTGGATAAACTTCCAAATTGCTAACTATATCTTTCATCTCCCTGAGCATAAAATGCAAACAGATTGATACATCAGGCAACATGATTCGTTCATTTGAACTATGGCTTATATCTCTTTCGTGCCAAAGTGGAACATTTTCCAGTGCTGTTAAGACGTAACTCCTCAAAATTCTTGCTAAACCGCTTACTCTTTCACTTCGAATAGGATTTCTTTTATGAGGCATGGCAGAACTTCCTTTTTGCCCTTTTGTAAAGCCCTCCTCAACTTCTAAAACATCAGTTCTTTGTAAATTCCTTATTTCAGTAGCGAATCGATCTAGAGAAGCTCCAACTAGTGCAATAGTTTGCACATATTCTGCATGTCTGTCTCTTGATATAACCTGCGTACTTGCTGTATCTGGTTTTAAGCCGAGTAAATCACAAGTGATTTGTTCTACTTTGGGATTCGTATTAGCGTAAGTTCCCATTGCACCACTTATTTGTCCAATAGCTACAGATTCTTTAAGTGCTAACAATCTTTTTTTGTTCCTTATAATTTCTGCTAACCATCCAGCAAGTTTAAAACCGAAGGAAATTGGCTCACCATGAATTGCATGAGATCTGCCAATCATTAATGTATTTTTATGCTTCCTTGCTAATAATCTGACTTCATTTTCTAGGCTCTCAATTTCCCCTAATAATAATTCGCAAGAATCTTTTAACTGAAGAGATAAGCCAGTATCAAGAACATCACTACTGGTCATACCAACATGTATGTATCTTCCAGAATCTCCTACAAATTCATTAACGTTTGTAAGAAATGCTATTACATCATGTTTAACTTCTTTCTCAATTTCTGTAATTCTAGATTCTTCAAATTTTGCATTTGAACGTATCTCTTTCATAGCACTCTCAGGAATTTTCCCAAGGGAAAAATTTGCTTCACATGCAGCTATTTCAACCTTAAGCCAACTCTGGAATTTTGCGCTTTCAGTCCAGATTTTCCCCATTTCGGGTAATGTGTAACGCTCGATCACAATTTTTATTAATTATCAATTTAAACTTTATAACCAAAATCACATTATTGCCTTATACCCTAAAGATGTACTTGCCATTGAACATATTTGCCTGATTATTATTTTCTTATGTAACATTTTTATGGCTAAAAAAGAAAGCTTTAATACAAAAATGTTTGCATTTATTCCTTTCATTAAAAATGGGTAATTTTTTAGTTCTAATTTAAAATTGGAATGTATTAAGGAATTTGGATCTTAATCTTGTAGGAGTTCATTATTAAGTCTTTTTTTATTGATTTATAGATGATTAAAAAAATTAGATTAGACCTTTATCTTCTAAATAAAGGCTTATGTGAAACACGTCAAAAAGCCCAAGCTTTAATTCTTGCCGGCAAGGTTAGAGATGTCAATGGAAAAGTATTTGATAAACCCGGTCAGCAAATATTAATTGAATCTGAATTTTTTATAGATTCCGAACCTATTTTCGTATCAAGGGGCGGCGAAAAATTATTGGAGGCATTTAAAAAACTTGAAATTAAAGTAAAAGATAAAATATGTATTGACGCAGGAATCTCAACTGGAGGATTTACTGATTGCTTATTACAACAAGGAGCAAAGTTAGTTTATGGGATAGATGTTGGTTATGGACAGACTGCATGGAAGATTAGAAATAACCCAAAAGTCATACTTTTTGAAAGAACAAATATTCGAAATTTGAAACTAAATGATCTTTTATCTAGAAATGGTGAATTACCAAATTTTGTGGTCGCGGATTTGTCTTTTATTTCATTAAGGTTAGTTTTCGAATCTATTAGTAATTTACTAGTAGGTGATTATATAGAGGGTATATTTTTAATTAAACCTCAATTTGAGGTCGGTAAAGATAAAGTCAGTAAAGGTGGCGTGGTGCGTAATCCTAAATTCCACACCGAGGCGATAGAGTCTGTTATTTGTACTGCCAAAAATTTTCAATGGAATATAAAGGATTTAATAGCTTCTCCCTTAGTAGGACCTGCAGGTAATCATGAATATCTTGCATGGATGTGTCTAAATGGGGAATCAAATCCAATTATTGATGGTAAATATATACAAAATTTAGTAAGTGAAACTCTTTAATTAGAGAGCGTCTTCATCTTTATCTCCAGTCCTAATTCTCACAACAGAATCGATTGATGTAATAAATATTTTCCCATCACCTATCTCTCCAGTTTTTGCTGCTTCAGCTATTGCATCTATAACTGAATTAACTTTTTCATCTTCTACAACAACTTCTACTTTGAGTTTCTGAAGGAATTCAACTGTAAATTCGGATCCTCTATATCTTTCCACTTGTCCTTTTTGTCTTCCAAAACCTCTTACTTCACTAACTGTCATTCCAACAATACCAGAGTTGACTAATGCAATTTTCACATCCTCTAGTTTAAATGGGCGTATGATTGCCTCAATTTTCTTCATGATTAAAGATTTAATATTATTATTTTAATTGTTTTTTGGGAAAACATCCAACATTGAAATATCAGAAAAACATTTAATATTGAGGCCTGCATCCGTCGCGTCTTCAATTAATAATTCGGAATTTTCCTTAGAAATAATTACTGAACTATTTGATAATGCTTCCCACTGATGATTTTCAAAGTGTGTCTGAAGCCATAACATTCCAATTGCACTTTTTGGTTGAAGGGATTTATTTAAGTTGTTATCGATAGTTATCAAACAAATGTCCATTAATTTTCCTTTGAACTAAACACATATAAACCTTTAGAATGACATTATGAATGTTACTGTTGATACATTAATAGGATTTTATTGTCTTTGACTTAGTCAATTGTAATACTTAGGCTTGTTTAGATTTTTGCGAATTTTTATCATTTTATATACGTTTAGTAAATAAGTTCTACTAAAAATGAATACAGCTAGATTAGATGATTCAACTCAAAGACCACTATATGGAGAGAGAATTATTGAAGAATCAAAAATAATTTGTTTCGAGAATCCAAATAAGAAAAGAATTTATGAAATTTCTATCCAATTGCCTGAATTCACATGTAAATGCCCCTTTTCTGGTTATCCAGATTTTGCAAAGCTAAATATTATATATCAACCTAATTTGAGAGTCTATGAATTGAAGTCTTTAAAGCTCTATATCAATAATTTTAGAGATATGAAAATATCACATGAGGAAGTTGTGAATAGGATTATGGATGATTTGGTGCATGCAGGCTTACCCCATTGGATACATTTAAATGCTGCATTCAACCCCAGAGGGAATGTTTCTATGCAGTTAGATATTTTTAATGGAGAGAAAAAAAATTAAAAATTTTTAATTTCTTCTGATAATTTTAAAAATTCTTTTTTAAAACCAACCAAATTTTTATTGCTTAAACCTCCAATGGATAATTTTTTTGATTCTTGATTTACGAGAATCCATAATTGCTTTGTTGGTATAAGACTTATTATTGTTCCAAAAATTATTAAAATGAAAGAGAAGTAAATAAACGGTATAGAGGGATCATTTTTAATTATTAATCCACTACTGGGTATTATTTTTTTCAAAGATAATTTTGAAGAGTTAATTTCTTGGGGGTCTCCATTGGTATAGAGAATGTTTTCGGAGAAATTTTCTACATCAGTAATCTTGAGTGGACCATTTTCGTTATTTATGGTTAAAAGGAAATTTTTTTTTGTCTCTGAACCTAATTCAACTAAAACCCCCCAAGTTTGATTAGCGATCTCTGGAATCTCCTTTAATTTTAATTGATAAAGGATATCATCTATTTCTAAAACTATATTTGATATTGCCCAATCAGCTTGATATATAGTTAATCCTTTAAACCTTATTGGGTGATTAACTTTGGCAGTTTTTAATGTATTTGATTTTAAATCTTTTGAAGAAAAATCTAATTTTGAAATGAACTGTTTTGGTATTCCATCACTTTCTCTTTCTATAGAAAAATCGACTAATCTTACTTGAGCTTTTGAGTTTGTGACCTCATTTATAAGATCTAGACTTTCTCCAGTCAGCAAATATTGTTCTTTTGATTGACTTGTAAAGCTCCCATATGCTGAACCTATAAGTAAGGTTATTAATCCAATATGTACAACTAAAGGACCGACTTTTCCAATTAAACCCCTTCTTGCGGAAATATGACTTCTAAATTTGAACGTTTTCCATCCTCTTTTCTCAAGTAACAAATTAACTTTTGATATAAGGTCTTTATCTTTATTAATTGTGTGACTTGAGGTTAATTGCAGTTTTTTAAATTTTTTTTCGTTCTTATATTCAATCCATTTTAATGAAGCGTTTAAGGAGGGAATTTGCCTTCTTAAACTACAAGCTGCGAGAGAAATGCAAAGAAGAATTAATGTAAATAAAAACCAAAAGCTTGTGTATATATGATCTAATTGAAGTTTTAAAACTTTTTCTCCATTTAAAAATCCTAAAATTGGAGCATCATCAAATATATCAATATAGAATTTTTTACTATTACCTTGAGGTATGAATGTTCCAATGCCACTTGAAACGGCTATGAAAATTATGAGTGATATAGCGAATCTTAAACTTGATATTTTTAAAATTAAATTCCTAAAAATAATCATTTAAATCCAATTTGAAAATAAATTTAATAACCCCAGGGAAATTAAAAAAATCCCACTTAATGTAGGAATGAGTTGACTAAATTTTCTAAGCTCCAAAAATTTTTTTAAGTTTTCTGCAGTAGCTCCTGCAACAATTAATGGAATTACTTGACCTATTCCAAAGAAAAATAAAAAAATAATAGAGATTGCGGGGTTTTTAGCTTGTGATACCCAAGCCAGAAGAGTTGCCAAAACTGGAGTAATGCAAGGTGAAGAGGCTAGTCCAAAAGTAGTTCCTATTGCAAAAGGTCCCAGAAATGATGGTATTTTATCTTCAATTATTCTTAAATCAGGTCCATTTGGGAACTGAAACTTAAGAATTCCTAGTAAATTTAAACCCATTATTATTGCTATCAAGGCAACAAACGAGGAGTAATAAGATGGAATTTGTCCGTATATTTTACCTAATAATCCACTGACAGCACCAAGTGTAACTAGTGAAAAAACGATACCTCCTGAAAAACTAATGAGTTTAAATTTATTGTTCTCGGTTCCTCCTATATAAGCAATTGTGACTGGAAGTAATGACAATGAACATGGTCCAAGACTGGTTAAAAGTCCTGCGCTAAAAACCAAAAATATAGTAAATGGACCTGGATTAATAAGACCATTTTGCATAATCAAATTACCTCTTTGAGATAATTCTGAAATAACTAAATTTAATGATTCGATAGCTTGATTTAATTTTTTAAATTCTAACTAATTAAGAGTCTTTCGTGTACTAATCATCCCTATGAATCCCGTAGACTCAAGTGAACATCTTAGCAACATACCTGCAATAAAAAAGGAAGCGATCAATGAATTTCCACCATAACTAATAAAAGGTAATGGTAAGCCTGTGGTAGGCATTGAACCTGTTGCTACAGCAATATGCATTATTGATTGGCCTATTAACAATACACCACATCCGATAGCAACTAATTTTGTATAGTTATTTCTGCATTTAAGAGCAATTCTTAAGGTGATATAAGAGAAAACCACTAAAAATCCTAAATACAAAGTACATCCTAATAAGCCAAATTCCTCTGCAAAAATAGCGAAAATAAAATCTGTATACATGAATGGAAGGTATTGTAATTTCTGTATAGAGAGCCCAAATCCTTGTCCGAATAAACCACCTGAACCTATAGCTAATAAACTCTGAACTAATTGAAAACCATTGCCTTGCTGATCTTTCCAGGGATCAATAAAGGAGGTAACTCTTAGTTTTTGATATTCGTTTGTTAATATACTCATACACCCAGTCATGAAGCCCAATGAGGCAAATGTAAATAGAGAACTAAGTCTTACGCCCCCACATAAACCCATTATCCAAAAGAGAACCCCTGTTAATGATGCGGTACTTAAATTAGGTTGCTTAAGTATTAGTAAAATTAAAAAACAATAGGAAAATAATGAAATTAATTTTTTATCATTTTTAATTAAATTCCAATGAGCAAAAAGGTTTGAAGCCTCAAGAATCAGAAAAGGCTTTATTAATTCAGATGGTTGGAGACGAAGATTTCCTATTAGTAGCCATCTTGAAGATCCATTTACTGTGATGCCTATAATATTCGTGAGGAAAATCAAAAGGAATAAAAAATAAAAAATAATCCTTGAAAATTTTAAAAGATTTCTAATTTTGGTATTTATAACAAAATAAAATAGACCAATTCCTGGAATTGTCCAAATAATTTGTTTTTTTAAAAAGTAAGCCCAATTTCCCATTTCCCTACTAGCGACCCACCAGCTTGATGATCCTAAGATGAATATTCCTAAAATTGACCAAATCCCAACTAACATAATCAGTATTTTCGCCTCATAAGGCCATATAGCCCAAGGTAAAGGAAATATAGATTCTTTTAAAAAGTTTTGATTATCTAAATTAGAACTAAGATTTTTTTTTCTTTTATGATTTTTTTTAAATTTAATTTTTTCTTGACTTATCTCCACTTTTTTTACTGTACATATACTATTGAGACGTTAAATCGAGACTTTGCAAGTTTTTATGAAAGATTTAAGGTATAAACCAATAAAAAAAGATGTCTAATCATAAATTCTCAACGTGAAGAATAAAGTAAATAATGGTCTTTAGATTTATCACAAATCTTAAGAATTAATTTTTTATAGAAAAAAACTAGCTAAAAGTCACCTCTCCGTGATAGATTCCGTGAGTTTATATACTTACTTCAAACCATTATTTTAGAGGGGGTTTTAAACCATGTTCACATCAGTGGACTCAAATACAAAAAAAGTTGAGCATCCTTCTTCCAAGAATGTTCAATTTTCTGAATCCCTCGACAATTCGATCATCAAAGAGAGTAAATCAGTCATTGCCACTAAATTAGATACTTTTCTCTCTAAAAACGATGAATACACAAAATTGCAATTAACAATTTTTGGAATTACTTTTATTGTTTCTATTTTCGTAGCATCAATAACTGGAATTTTTCTCGGATTTACTTTTGGTTTTAGTATTTTAATAGGTGCAATTTCCGGCATTTTTTACTTACGTTTGCTCGCTAAAAGTGTAGGGAAACTAGGTAAAGAATCAACAGGTGTATCAAAATTGCAACTATTAGTTCCAGTTTGCCTCTTTATTTTTTCTAGCAAGCTAGGATCTCTGGATATTTTTCCTGCAATGATAGGGTTTTTCATTTACAAGCCTTCACTCATTTTTTATTTTTCACGTTCTTAAGTAAATTTTGTTTTCAAAATTTATTAATCCTTTATTCAAATCAAATGTTCTTTAATTCCTTGCTAACAAATTTTGCAGCATTAGAAGTTGGTCAACATCTTTATTGGCAAATTGGAAATATCAGACTTCACGGGCAGGTATTTTTGACATCTTGGATTTTATTGGGTGCGTTATTAATTTTCATTTCTTTAGGAACTAAAAAAATGGAAAATGATCCCAAAGGCCTTCAAAACTTGCTTGAGTTTCTCTGGGATTATATAAGAGATCTAGCTAGGACTCAAATAGGTGAAAAAGTTTATAGAGATTGGATGCCATTTATAGGTACTTTATTTTTATTTGTATTTGTTAGTAATTGGGGAGGAGCTTTAATTCCTTGGAGATTGATTAAGTTACCTAGTGGCGAATTGGGTGCACCTACTGCAGATATAAACACAACAATAGCCTTGGCTTTATTGGTTTCACTTTCTTATTTCTATGCTGGTTTAAGCAATAAGGGTTGGAGATACTTTGAATATTATGTTCACCCAACTCCGATTATGCTTCCTTTTAAAATTTTAGAGGACTTTACTAAACCTCTATCCCTCTCTTTTAGGCTATTTGGAAATATATTGGCTGATGAACTTGTTGTTGGTGTTTTAGTATTCTTAGTTCCACTAATTCTGCCAATACCAGTTATGTTTCTGGGATTATTTACTAGTGCAATTCAGGCATTGATTTTCGCAACTTTGGCTGCCTATTACATAGGAGAAGCTGTTGAAGAACATCATTAGCTTTCTTCTAATATGTTCAGACGCTTTTACAAAGTGTCTGTAATCTGGCAAAATATCTAATCGCGTAGGTCTGAAACTATCAGACCCATTCTTAAATTTAAAGGATGTCCAAGCGTGAATGACAAAAAAGATTTATCACAAGCATTAAGCTCTTTATTTCAAAATTATGGATTCGATTACTTCCGCTGCATCAGTTGTAGCTGCTGGTTTAGCAGTTGGTCTTGGTGCTATTGGCCCAGGTCTTGGACAAGGTAACGCAGCTCAAGGTGCTGTTGAGGGTATAGCCCGTCAACCAGAAGCTGAAGGTAAAATCAGAGGAACTCTTCTTTTATCATTCGCTTTCATGGAGTCATTAACAATTTACGGATTAGTTGTGGCTTTGGTACTACTTTTTGCGAATCCTTTTTCCTAAAAGTTAATATTGCTTCTATTCCTTATTAGCAATATTTCAATTTAATTTTTTAACTTCAACTGAATCATATGTTGGCCTTTAATTTTTTTGGTGCTGCAGAAGGTGGATTATTTGATATAAATGCCACTTTGCCACTAATGGCAATACAAGTAGTTGCTCTTACTTACATATTAAATTCTCTTTTTTTTAAGCCTGTAGGCAATATTGTTGAAAAAAGAGAAAAGTTTGTAAGTAATAATATTATTGAGGCTAAAAATAAACTTTCAGAGGTCAAAAAGTTAGAAGCTGATTTATTAACTCAGCTTCAAAGTGCTCGTACAGAAGCTCAAAGGATTGTGAGCGAAGCTGAGAATGAGTCTGATAAGCTTTATAAAGAAGCATTAGAACTTGCTAACAATGAGGCAAATGCTTCTAAAGAAAAAGCAAGGCTAGAAATTGAAAGTCAGACATCTGTTGCTCGTGATCAACTTTCTAAACAGGCTGATGACTTGAGCGAACTTATTGTTAATAGATTGATTCTAGAAAAATGAATTTAACTCTTTTAGCTACAGAAGGTTTTGGATTGAATTTCAATTTATTTGAAACTAATATCCTTAATTGGGCTGTAGTGGTTTTCGGCCTTTATAAATTTTTGCCTGGTTTTCTAGGCAAGATGCTTCAAAAAAGGAGAGAAGGAATCCTTCTTGAATTAAAAGATGCTGAAGATCGACTACTCAAAGCTACACAAGCTTTAGAGAAGGCAAAGAAAGACTTATCTTCAGCAGAAGAAAAAGCTTCTCAAATAAAAGCAGATTCTCTTAAAAGATCTGAATCAATCAGAATGGAAAGTGAGAAAAAAGCTATAGAAGAGATGGCACGAATTAAACAAAGTGCAATCTCCGATGAGAGCTCTGAAGCATCCAGAGCAATTTCTCAACTTCGAAAAGAAGCTGTTGAACTAGCTATTAAAAAAGCTTTAGATTCTCTCCCAAATAGACTTGATAAGACAACACAAGAAAATTTGGTAACTCAATCAATTAACAATATTGAGGTGAACTAATGCCACTTTTAAATTCAATTACTACTCCATACGCAGAGGCATTACTTCAAGTTGTGAATGAAAATTCACAAACTGAAGAGATAGTTTCTGAGGTTAAACAACTCTTGGAATTAATGAATGATTCCCCTGAATTGGAGAAGGCACTATCCTCTCCAATTTTAGAGACAGATGCTAAAAAGAAAATCATTATTGAAATTTTCTCAAACAAGGTTAATTCCTCTTTACTGAATTTCTTAAAATTATTGGCCGATAGGCAAAGAATTGGAATTCTTTCTTCAATTCTTGGTAGGTTTTTAGAGATTTATCGAGAAAATAGTAATATTGCTTTGGCAACCGTTACTTCTGCCGTCGAGCTTACTGATGAACAGAAAGGTTTAATAACCAAAAAGATCATCAACATTGCTGGAACAGAAAAATTAGAACTTGTAACTAAAATCGATCCATCTCTTATTGGTGGTTTCGTCGCCAGTGTAGGATCAAAAGTAATTGATGCTTCCCTTGCTTCACAAATAAGAAAACTTGGCTTATCCCTCTCCAAGTAACTTTTAAATCAACCTTAATTTCTTAAATCCATGGTATCTATACGCCCTGATGAAATCAGTTCAATCTTAAAACAACAAATAACTGATTATGACCAATCTGTAAGTGTTAGCAATGTAGGAACTGTTCTGCAAATCGGTGATGGCATTGCAAGAATATATGGCTTAGATCAGGTCATGGCGGGTGAGTTATTGGAATTTGAGGATGGTACCGAAGGTATAGCGTTAAATCTTGAAGATGATAATGTTGGAGCCGTTCTAATGGGCGAGGCACTTGGTGTCCAAGAAGGTAGTAATGTTAAGTCTACAGGCAAAATCGCATCTGTTCCAGTTGGTGAAGCAATGCAGGGGAGAGTTGTTAACCCTCTCGGACAACCAATAGATGGGAAGGGGGAAATTCCAACTAGTGATACTAGATTGATTGAAGAAATGGCTCCTGGAATAATTAAGAGGAGATCAGTGCATGAACCAATGCAAACAGGAATTACATCTATTGATGCAATGATTCCTGTTGGAAGAGGTCAAAGAGAATTAATTATTGGTGATAGACAAACTGGAAAATCTGCAATTGCCATCGATACAATAATTAACCAAAAAGGTCAAGATGTTGTTTGTGTTTACGTAGCTATTGGTCAGAAGTCAGCATCAGTAGCAAATATCGTAGAGGTCTTAAGAGAGAGAGGAGCTTTAGATTATACAGTCGTAGTTAGTGCAGGTGCTTCAGAACCAGCTGCTTTACAATACTTAGCGCCTTATACCGGTGCAGCAATTGCTGAACATTTTATGTATCAGGGTAAAGCAACACTTGTTATTTACGATGATTTAACAAAACAAGCTCAGGCTTATAGGCAAATGTCTCTTCTTTTAAAAAGACCACCAGGAAGAGAGGCTTATCCTGGAGACGTGTTCTATTTACACAGTAGATTACTAGAGAGAGCAGCAAAACTATCTGATGCAATGGGAGGGGGCTCTATGACAGCTCTTCCAATTATTGAAACTCAGGCAGGGGATGTCTCGGCTTACATCCCAACTAATGTTATTTCAATTACCGATGGACAAATATTCTTGAGTGCGGATTTATTTAACTCGGGATTAAGACCGGCTATTAACGTTGGTATTTCTGTTAGCCGTGTTGGAGGAGCAGCTCAGACAAAAGCAATTAAAAAAATTGCAGGAACTTTAAAGTTAGAACTCGCACAGTTTGATGAACTAGCAGCGTTTTCTCAATTTGCATCTGATCTTGATGAAGCAACTCAGCAACAACTTGAAAGAGGCAAAAGACTCAGAGAGTTATTAAAGCAACCTCAATTCTCTCCGCTGAACCTTGCAGAACAAGTTGCTGTTGTTTATGCAGGAGTTAAAGGTCTTATTGACGAGGTTCCTGTTGAAGATGTTACTAAATTTGCAATTGAACTTAGGGAATACCTAAAGTTAAATAAAGCAGATTTTATAGAAGAAATTCTTAAAGAAAAGAAATTAAATGATGGATTAGAAGCAACACTGAAAGAGGTGATAAACGAAGTAAAATCATCAATGCTTGCCACAGTTTAAATTTATTTAAGGAGATACCATGGCAAATCTTAAAGAGATCAGAGATCGAATCGTTTCCGTTAAAAATACAAGAAAAATAACGGAGGCAATGAGACTCGTTGCAGCTGCAAAAGTAAGGAGAGCTCAAGATCAAGTTCTTAAGAGTAGACCTTTTGCAGATAAACTTGCACGTGTTTTAGAAAATATTCAATCAAAAGTACAATTTGAGGCTGTCGACTCTCCTCTATTATCCAAGAGAGAAGTAAAAAGCATCACCTTGGTTTGCATAACTGCAGATAGAGGTTTATGCGGTGGTTACAACACAAATATAATAAAAAAGGTAGAAATAAGATATGCAGAATTAGTCAAACAAGGGTATCAACCAAATTTGATTTTAGTAGGTAAAAAAGCTATTGGATATTTTCAAAATAGAAAGGATAGATATGTAATTAAAAGTACTTTCAAAGAACTAGAACAGGTACCCACAGTTCAGGACTCTGAAGGAGTTACCAATGAGATTTTAGCTGAATTTCTTTCAGAAAATTCTGATAGGGTAGAAATTATTTACACTAAATTTATAACTCTTGTTAGCTGCGCCCCTGTCGTTCAAACACTATTGCCACTTGATCCTCAAGGAATTGCTGAGGAAAATGATGAAATTTTTAGGTTGACTACAAAAGATAGTAAGTTACTTGTTGAAAAATCAAACATTGAAAAAAGTGATTCAGAGAAGTTGCCATCAGATATCGTTTTTGAACAAAGCCCTGATCAACTATTAGATTCGTTATTACCCTTATATTTACAGAATCAGGTGCTAAGAGCTCTTCAAGAGTCGGCAGCTTCAGAACTAGCTTGCAGAATGACTGCTATGAATAATGCGAGTGATAATGCTAAAGAATTAGCAAGTACTTTGAATCTAACCTATAACAAAGCCAGACAAGCAGCTATTACTCAAGAAATATTAGAAGTTGTAGGAGGTTCAGCAGTTTAGGAATGAGATTTAGAATATGCCTGATTACAATATAAAAGTTCAATTTGAGCAAAAGACATTCAGTTTTTTATGTTCTGAAGATCAAGATATTATTTCAGCGGCAAAAATGAATGGAATAGATTTACCAAGTAGTTGTTGTTCAGGAGTTTGTACAGACTGTGCATCCATGATATTGGAAGGATCTTTAGATCAAGAAGATGCTATGGGATTAAATGATGATTTAAGGGGAAAAGGCTTTGCACTTTTGTGTGTGGCATATCCTAAGTCGGATTTGAATATTGTTATTGGTAAAGAAGTCGAAGATGATTTATATAATGATCAATTTGGTAAATATCAAAAATGAAATTAACATCAGTTGATTTTTATTTAGACTGGCCAGTTTCAATAAAATTAAAAAATTTAAGGAAATTTATCATTTCAAATTTAGAAAAAAAAGGTGATGTAATTAGATGGTCAATTGTTGATATTCAAAATTCTATTGACCCTTTTGGAACAAAAAAACTTAAAATTAAAGTTGTGTTAGCTAACTAAAGAATATAACTTTAATTAATTTTACTAATGGAAATTTCACCAACAATATTCATTGTTCCAACCGGTATTGGTTGTGAAGTAGGTGGTTTTGCTGGGGATGCGCTTCCTACCGCTAAATTATTAGCATCGGCAAGTGGATGTTTAATTACGCATCCAAATGTTATGAATGGTGGTAATCTTTCTGAAAAAGATAAAAATATTCTTTATGTTGAGGGTTATAGTTTAGACCGACTAGCTAAAGGAGAAATCGCTTTAAAAAAGGTAAAGCAACAGAAAATTGGGATAATTTTTGATTCAGCTATTGCAAGTGAAATATTAGTAAGACATTTACAAGTCGCTGATGCATGTGTTTCCACTTTAGGGATTAATGTAAATTCTTATGTGGTTACAAAAAAACCATTAAACATAGTTATTGATTCTGATCCGTCAAAAATGAGTGGTGGCACAATTGAAAATCCTGATACTCTAATTGATGCAGGAAAATGTTTAATAGAAAAAGGAGTTACGGCAATAGCAATTGTGGCAAAATTTCCAGATGATTCTGATTCGCAAGAAACAAATAGCTATAGAGAGGGGAAAGGGGTTGATCCTATTTCTGGAGTCGAAGCAGTTATAAGTCATGTAATAAGCAAATTCTTAAAAGTTCCCTGTGCTCATGCCCCAGCTTTAAATCCAATTGAGTTGAATGAAAATTTAGATCCTCGTGCAGCCGCAGAAGAAATAGGATACACCTTTTTACCATCAGTGTTGGTTGGTTTAAGCAATGCACCCGACATTGTTGAATTGCCTACTAAACATGAATTAATCACACTACACCCTGATCAGATTGAATCTATTGTTGTTCCTGATGGTGCACTAGGAGGAGAAGCAGTACTAGCATCTATTGAAAAAGGTTTGAATATAATCTCTGTAAGAAATCAAAATATATTAAAAGTGACCAATGAGTATTTTGATTATCCTAATCTTTTTGAAGTAAACAATTATTTTGAAGCTGCAGGAATAATTCTTGCTATCAGAAAAGGTATCAACCTTAAGTCAATTAAACGACCTTTGAAAAACATTCAAAAAATTCCTAATAATTATTAATAAGATATTGCTATGGGAACTCTCCAGTCACTTCCTAATGATTGACTGCTTAATTTTAGAATTGGAGGAGCCTGTTTCCTTTTGAATTCCGCTTTTTTTATGAGTGAGATTACTTTGAAAATTAACTCTTTTTTATAACCATCTGCTTCAAGTTGCTTAAAATCTTTTTTTTCTTCAATAATTCCTTTAAGAATTTTATCTAGAATGGAATAAGGTGGGAGAGAATCAGTATCTAATTGATTGGGACCCAATTCGGCACTTGGTGGTTTTTTACGTATATTTTCTCCAATTATATCTGCATTCATATCTAACATATATAATTTTCTATGGTTAATTGAATCTTTACTATCAAGCCAATTGCATAATTTAAAAACATTACTCTTATATAAATCCCCTATTACAGATAATCCTCCATTCATATCACCATAAAGTGTGCAATATCCTACGGCTAGCTCCGATTTATTACCTGTTGAAAGTAATAAATGCTTTTCTTGATTTGCTAAAGCCATGAGAAGCGTTCCTCTTATTCTTGACTGAATATTTTGATTTGTTATTTCAGCCATTTCGAAATTTATTGTTTTTATAAAAGATTCTTCAAAAGAGGTCATCAAGTTTTCAATTGGAATACTTTTGAAATTTATATTTAACCTTCTAGCTAAATCTTCTGCATCACTCTTTGAATGAGATGTGCTCCATTTAGACGGCATTGAGACGCAATAAATATTATCGCTTCCAAGAGCAGCCGTCGCAATTGCTGAAACTAGTGCTGAATCAATACCACCGCTTAATCCAATTAGAGCTGTTTTAAATCCGCATTTTTTTGCATAATCTTTAACCCCAAGGACTAATGCATCAAAAATTGATGACATCTCAGAGCTTTTGAATTTATTTTTTACAGGCTTTGTTTGGTCAATTTCCCAACTGTAGAGTTCTTCTGAAAAAGATTTTAATTGCTTAATTGTAGATCCATTTTTATCAAGAATAAAACTATTTCCATCAAAAATTAAATTATCATTTGCTCCAATCTGGTTTACATAAATCAGTGGCACTTGAAGATATTGAGCAGCAAAACTAGAAACTTTGGATCTTAATTCTAACTTTTTGAAAGTATATGGGGAGGCTGATAAATTTACTAAAATATCAACGTTTTTTTTCTTTAAATCAAAAATAGGATTTTTTCTATGAATTCCTCTACCGTCTATATCTTTGTTGACCCATAAATCTTCACATATAGTAAGGCCAAGTCGCCAAGTTTTGTTTTTAATTTTTTTTACCAATACGGAAACTTTTTTTTCTGATCTAAAGTATCTTTTCTCATCAAATACTTCATAAGTGGGAAGAATAATTTTACGAGCAATTATCTTCCATTCTCCGCCCTCAAGCAAAGCAATAGAATTATAAAGGTTTGGGAAAAAAGAATCATTTATTATCTCAGCTATCCCTACTGCGATTCTTAAGTTTCCATATTTTTTATTTATATCTAAGGCTAATTGATCAAGAATTTTATATTGATTTCTGATTAAATTACTATTTAAAAGTAAGTCATTTGGAGGATATCCCCATAATGACAATTCTGGAGTAAGAACGAAATCAGCAGAAATTGAGCTTGCTTTTGAAGCTATATCATGTATTTTTTTTGCATTGCCCTCTAAATCTCCAACGACTGGATTTATTTGAGCAAGTAAAAACTTCATTCAACTAATTTGGAGGATTCATACAAATTATTCTCCTTAACTATATCTATTAATGACGTTGGTAAATTAGAATAATTAAAATTTAATCTAAAATTAGAACTTGAAGTGTCTGGGATTTTGATGGTTGAAATTTTAAATTTGACTCTGTAAGTTTCTAACATTTTAAGAGTATTTGATTCGACAGGATATCCCTCTCGTAAAATTATAAAAAAACTTACATCCAAAATAATTTTGTCAAAATTTTTCCAGTAGAAAATATCTTTAATTAAATCACTACCAATAACAAAATCTAAATTATTAAATTCATAAATTTCTTTACATTTTTCAATTGAATCTACTGCCCATTGGCTACTAACACTTTGATTAAATAAAATTTTAGGATTATCTAAATCTTCAATAAGAGTTTTTAATAAATGGCTACGCATTGATATATCTTCTATATGCTTTTTTTTGGGGTTATTGCTCACATAGCTAATAGTAAAGCCATAAATTCTTGATAATTCCTCAAGAATTTTTTCATGACCGATAGTGGGTGGATCTGCACTAGTACCAAATAAAGCAATATTTTTTTCCATTTTTATATTTAAGGCAGAAAACTCAATAAATTATTATTTAAATTCCTGTCTGATAAATAAATATTAATGTGGCTAAAAATCTCTGGCTCTTTAAATTTTATATTTTGAATAATCATAAAAGGTTCTATATTAGAAACTTTGCTTCTTATGAATATTTCTTTGGCTGCTAATTTACCAAGTATTTTTGTAGACTGAACAGCGATTGCCGCTTGCATTATTGCTACAGGTCCATATGGTAAGAGTGATAGTCCATTAGTAAAAGGTGCGGTTATTAAAATTACTTTTTTAATAAGATTGAAAGATGTATTAATACCAACTTGAGTTACTCCCAAAAATAAATTATTTATTGATATATTTTTGAATATTTTTCTTGTAGATTCTTTTTTCAAATTTAACCCATAAATCTTACTTAATTCGCCAATTAAAGCAGTATCTAGCGCAAAACTTCCAGCAACATCAAAAAAAATAAAAGGATTAAGAGCTACTGCCGATGCCTTAATAGTTGAAAATTTACCAATAGTTGTCTGTGCTAGTTTCTGCCTCCTTTTTAATCTTTGCTCTTTTATTTTTATGAATAATTTGTCAGCTAATTGAAGAGTATTTAGCGTCAATAATATCTCCCCATATTGATTTATTGTTTTTATTATGAGTTCTTCAAGGTTGTTTTCATTATTAATAATTATTGGAATATTAAGATCTTTTGGAATCTTAAACCTTATATTTTCAATAATTTCTGTTAATTCGTTTTTTTTAAAAAGATCGATTTTATTCAAAATTATAAATATTTTTTTCCCATTTTTTATGAAGGAATTGATTTCGCTTGCTTCATTTCGATTTATATCTCCTGCAACTACAAATAAAATAAGATCTGAATTATTTATGTGAGAGTATGTTTTATTTGGAGAGTCAATATTGCAGAAATCAAATCCTGGCGAATCTAATAATTTTACACTTTTAATTGTTTGGACTTTAAGATTCCATTCTTCAGCTTGTAATTCTCTTGTAGAACCGTTAATAATATCCGTTTTAAATATGTTTTTTCTTAATAAGGAATTTAAAACAGAGGATTTACCAACTCCTGATTTACCATATACGCCAATTCTGATTTCTTTTTCTTTGAGCCTAAAAAGTTGTTGATTAAAAGAAACTATTTCTTTATTAAAGAAACTTTTTTCATAGTTGGTAAGGACCATAGTCTCCCACCAATTTTTTAAAAGTAAATAATTTTTATTTAGTTTCAGTTTTTTCATAATTTATTTTTTCCACCAACCAGCTAATACAGATAACACAGCTTCTGCACCAATGATTCCCACGAAGCCACCAAATTCATCTACTACTACTTTCACTCCTTTATGATCCTTGTCAAATCTTGTTAATAGTTGATCTGCCTTAATCATTTCAGGAATATAGTCCACAGGCTCGCAAATTTCAGATAATAATTTTTTATTTTCCCCGTTAATTAATTTAGCTAACATATTTTCACGTTTAACTACCCCTTGTATTTTGTCAACTTTATCTCCCAAAATTACCCACCATGGTGAGTTATTTGTCATTATTAGCTTTGAAATCGCACCAAGATTCGAAGACCCATCGAGACATGGTGCTGCTACCCTAGGGATCATCAAATCTTTAGCTTTTAAATCATTTAATTGAAAAACTTTAAATATCATTGCTGCTTCATCAGCTTCAATCAAACCTTTCTGACTTCCAATTTTCGCCATTTGTCTTATTTCTTCTTCATCAGTTGAAATTTCGTTTTCTGCAGTAATAACTGGAAATATTTGCTCTATTAGTATTAAGAATGGTCTCATTAAGGTATTTAATATTCTCAGGATTGGAACGGATAATAATGCTATTTGTAATGAAAATCTTGTACCAAGAGCTTTGGGTAATACTTCTCCAACTAAAACTACCAGTACATAAAAAACAATTGAAAAGATGGTTAAGCCATAATTACTATTAATAACCAAAGTGACGTATACCCCTAAAATAAGACTTCCAATTATATTAAATCCATTATTAGTAATAGTAATTACAGTTAACGTTCTTCCAAGATGTTTCCTAAGCTTTAGGAGTTGATTCGCAGAACTTTTAGGCCTTTGTTTTGAGGCTAATTCTATTATCCTAATCGAATTGACAGCTAAAAAAGCCGCTTCTACTCCCGAACAACAAGCCGATCCAACTAATATTATGAGAATAAGTAAAATTAATCCGTAAACACTTGGTTCCATTAAAATAAACAAAACACGTAATCTGTTTTAATTTATTCTTCCATTTTTTTTAAAAACACGCCAATAAACAATTTATGTCCAAATCAAACAATAAAATTTTTGAAGAAAGAAGAGAAATTTTCTTAGAAAAATTGGGAGGTAAAGCCGCTATTATTCCTGGGGCTAAGCTTGTAAAACATCATGCCGATTGCGAATATCCCTTCAGGCAAGATAGTAACTTTTGGTATTTAACCGGTTTTGATGAGCCTGATGCGATCGCTCTTTTTTTATCTCATAAGCCAAAGGGGGAGAGATTTATTTTATTTGTTGCTCCTAAAAATGTTATTAGTGAAGTCTGGCATGGTTTTAGATGGGGTATAGAAGGGGCTGAAAAAGAGTTTAAAGCTGATAAGGCTCACTCAATAAATGAACTAAAAGATTTACTTCCAGGTTATATAAGTGGTTCAGATGAACTTGTTTTTTCAATTGGAAAGGATCCATCAATCGAAAAAATTATATTAGAGATATTTTCACAGCAACTTGAAAATCGCTCAAGATTGGGTGTTGGCGCAAATTCTATAAAATCTCCAGAAATTTATTTAAATGAGATGAGATTAATAAAAAGTGAGTTTGAAATCCAGAGAATGAGAGAGGCTATAAAAATTTCAGCTGAAGCTCATGAACTAGTTAGACAATCTGTTTCATTAAAGAAAAATGAAAGACAAATTCAAGGCCTTTTAGAAGGATTTTTTTTAGAAAAAGGGGCAAGAGGGCCAGCATATAATTCAATTGTTGCATCAGGAGATAATGCTTGTATTTTACATTACACTTGTAATGACTCTCCACTGAAAAAGGGGGATTTATTATTGGTGGATGCTGGCTGTTCATTAACTGATTATTATAATGGTGACATAACAAGAACTTTCCCAATAGGAGGGAAATTTTCTAAAGAGCAAAAAATTATTTACGAAATAGTACTTAATGCACAGAAAGCAGCAATTAAAAGCGCCGTAACTGGTTCCAATTCTAGTACTGTTCATCATGTTGCTTTAATAAATCTTATAGAAGGATTAAAAGAAATTTCTTTATTGAAAGGTAGTACTGAAGAAATAATTCAGAATCAATCATATAAACATCTTTACATGCATCGAACTGGACATTGGCTAGGTTTAGATGTTCATGATGTTGGAGCTTACAGAATGGGAGATTATGAAGTTTCTCTCCGACATGGAATGATTCTTACTGTAGAACCAGGTATATACATAAGTGATAGGATTCCCGTCCCAGATGGCCAGCCTAGCATTGATGAGAAATGGAAAGGCATTGGTATAAGGATTGAAGATGATATTCTTGTAAAAGATACAAACCCAGAAGTTTTAAGTATTGCTGCACTTAAAGAAATTTCTGATTTAGAATTTTAAATTTGACTTATTCGGTTAATAGATTTATTTTTTATAAAAAGTTAAAAGATCACAAATGAATGAGCCAGATCTATATGATTCAAAACTATCTCAGGCAAGAGGCTTAGCTAGTCAGCTTGGAATGTTTGCAGAAGAAAACGATATTCCCAAAGATCTTTGGGATTCATTGGAAGCTACAATTTATGATTTTTATAAAGTTTCTCATGATAGATAAAAAGTATTTTTAGAAAGCATCAATAACTAAAATCAAGAAATTTTGAATAAATCAATCAAAATGTGACCATTAACTGATAAATTATTTATTAAATATTTATTAAGTGAATGACTTCATCGGATAAGTTAAATCAAAATTCAACAGAAAAAAAAGAAAAGAATAGCGACCAACCGAAAGCTAAAAATTCTTCTCCTAATTCGGGGATGATGGGTGCTTCAGCAGTATTAGCAGCAGCGACAATCGATGAAGATGGAGTACCCAGCGGATATACTCCCAAACCTGACGAGGGCAGGTTCATTATTAAAGTTTTATGGTTGCCTGATAATGTTGCTTTAGCTGTTGACCAAATAGTAGGAGGAGGCCCAAGCCCACTGACTGCTTATTATTTTTGGCCAAGAGATGATGCTTGGGAAAAATTAAAAAGTGAACTAGAAAATAAAGGTTGGATTACAGATAACGAAAGAGTCGAAATATTGAATAAAGCTACTGAAGTTATAAATTATTGGCAAGAAGAAGGTAAAACAAAAAAATTAGAAGAAGCTAAGTTAAAGTTCCCTGAAGTGACTTTTTGTGGAACTGCTTAAAATTAATTTTTTGCAGCTTGAATTCTAGCTTCGGCTTTTGAAATCTCTTTCAAGGCTTTGATTTTTTCTGGATTTTTTTCATTTTCAGAGAATTTACTCATTGTCAATTTTGCTTCTTGAAGATCTTTCTCAGCATTTTGAACATTAATTTCAGATCCAACTTCTGCATTGTTAACTAAAACTATTACTTCATCTGATTCAATTTCAGCGAAGCCACCCATTAAAGCTATAGATTTCCACTTAGAATTTGTTCTAAGCCTTAAAACACCAATATCAATAGCCGTAACTAAAGAAATATGTCCGGGAAGTACTCCAAGTTGACCAGTGGTACTGGGGAGGATCACTTCTTCAGCTTCGCCTTGATAAACATTTTTGTTAGGAGCTAAAACCTTAAGAGAAATTGCCATTAATTTAAAATTATTTTGGGTTAATTTAAATAAATTTAGATATTTATTTTTCTGCTTTTATTTTTTCGGCCTTTGCTTTTACTTCGTCAATATTACCAACCAAGTAAAATGCCTGTTCAGGTAAATCATCTAATTCTCCTGATAAAATCATGTTGAAACCAGCTATGGTATCTTCTAATTTTACATATTTACCAGACATTCCTGTAAATATTTCTGCAACGAAGAAGGGTTGAGAAAGGAATTTTTCAATTTTTCTAGCCCTGTCTACTGTTAATCGATCTTCTTCGGAAAGCTCATCCAATCCAAGAATAGCAATAATATCTTGTAATTCTTTGTATCTTTGCAAAGTTGATTGAACAGCTCTAGCTGTTTTGTAATGCTCATCTCCAACAACTGATGGTTGAAGCATAGTACTTGTCGAGTCTAATGGGTCAACTGCTGGATAGATCCCCTTGGCTGCAAGAGCTCTCGCTAGTACCGTTGTAGCATCTAGATGAGCGAATGTTGTTGCTGGGGCGGGGTCTGTTAGGTCATCAGCAGGAACATAAACAGCCTGGATAGATGTTATTGATCCTTCAAGTGTTGATGTAATTCTCTCTTGCAATTCACCCACATCTGTTCCAAGAGTTGGTTGATATCCAACTGCTGATGGCATTCTTCCAAGTAAAGCTGATACTTCAGAGCCGGCTTGAACAAATCTAAAAATATTATCAACAAAAAGTAGAACGTCTTGTTTGTTGACATCTCTAAAATGTTCAGCCATTGTAAGCGCCGATAAGCCTACTCTCATTCTTGCACCAGGTGGCTCATTCATCTGTCCAAAACATAAGGCGACTTTTGATTGAGTTAAATCATCTGCATTTATAACGCCTGATTCTTTAAATTCTTCATATAAATCGTTTCCTTCTCTGGTTCTTTCTCCAACTCCTCCAAAGACAGATACTCCACCATGTTCCTTCGCAATATTATTAATTAACTCTTGTATAAGAACAGTTTTCCCAACACCGGCGCCTCCAAATAATCCGACTTTTCCTCCTTGTCTGTAAGGAGCCAAAAGGTCAATAACTTTAATTCCTGTTTCAAAAACTTTTGGCTTAGTTTCTAGGTCAGTTAATTTTGGAGCAGCTCTATGAATTGGTGCAGTATCATCAGTTTTAACTGGACCTTGTTCATCTACTGGTTCTCCTAAAACATTAAAGATTCTTCCTAAAGTTGCTTCTCCCACTGGTACGGATATTGGTGCACCTGTATCGATTGCCTCCATGCCTCTTACAAGCCCATCTGTGCCACTCATTGCCACTGCTCTTACTCTGTGGTCCCCAAGAAGCTGTTGAACCTCTGCAGTGAGCGCTATTTCCTGTCCAGCGGGATTTTTTGCTTCAATTCTTAAAGCATTTAATATTTTAGGCAATTTACCGGCAGGGAATTCTACATCTAGAACGGGTCCAATTACCTGACGAACTACGCCTTTTGTTTGTGAAGAAGTTGATGGAGTTGCTACCATTTTTTATTGATTGGTGATGAATAGCTGATTTAATTCAGCTCATAATCCGAAAATACTACCACCTCATGGGTAGATTCGTTAAATGGGTTCGGCCACCCGCACAGTTAAAGTATGGTTTAATTGCTGCTTCGCGGATTATGTTGTTGAAGATACGGATAAAGAATTTATCTTTTCCTTTTTTACGACGCAAAGCGTCTCAATCATGATCCTCCATTAATCTATGGCAGCTGTTTCACTTACAGTCTCTACAGTAAAACCACTGGGAGATAGAATATTTATTAAAGTTTCCGCATCTGAGGAAAAAACTGCTGGGGGCATTCTTTTGCCTGATACAGCCAAAGAAAAACCACAGGTGGGAGAAGTTGCTCAGGTAGGTCCTGGGAAACTTAATGACGATGGTTCTCGACAAACTCCAGAAGTGAGTATTGGCGATAAAGTCTTATACAGCAAATATGCTGGAACAGACATTAAATTGGGAGGAGATGAATATGTCTTGCTCTCAGAAAAAGATATTTTAGCTGTAGTTGGCTAAAATATTTGTTTCAAAAATTATTAAAACTTATTACTAAATTACCGCCTAAACATGGCTAAAAGAATTATTTACAATGAGCAAGCTCGTAGAGCGCTCGAGAGAGGAATCGATATCCTTGCTGAGTCTGTAGCTGTTACGCTTGGACCAAAAGGAAGAAATGTTGTACTAGAGAAAAAATTTGGTGCTCCACAAATCATTAATGATGGTGTAACAATCGCTAAAGAGATTGAATTAGAAGACCACATTGAAAACACAGGTGTTGCATTAATTAGACAAGCCGCCTCAAAAACAAATGATGCAGCTGGTGATGGCACCACAACCGCTACTGTTTTAGCTCATGCAATGGTTAAAGCAGGGTTAAGAAACGTAGCCGCAGGAGCTAATGCAATTACCCTGAAAAAAGGAATTGATAAAGCTACTGAATTTCTTGTCGGAAAAATTCAGGATAATTCCAAACCTATTAGCGATAGTAATGCTATCGCTCAATGCGGAACTATTGCTGCTGGTAATGACGAGGAGGTAGGCCAAATGATTGCAAATGCAATGGATAAAGTTGGTAAAGAAGGTGTAATTTCCTTAGAAGAGGGTAAATCAATGACCACTGAATTGGAAGTTACTGAGGGGATGCGGTTTGATAAAGGTTACATTTCCCCTTATTTCGCTACAGATACAGAGAGAATGGAGGCTGTTTTAGATGAACCATATATTCTTCTGACTGATAAGAAAATTGCTTTAGTACAAGATTTAGTCCCTGTTTTGGAACAAATAGCCAAGACTGGTAAGCCGCTAGTTATTATCGCAGAAGATATAGAAAAGGAGGCTTTAGCAACTCTTGTTGTAAATAGACTTAGAGGGGTCTTAAATGTTGCTGCAGTCAAGGCTCCTGGATTTGGCGATAGAAGAAAGGCCATGCTAGAAGATATGGCTGTTCTGACTAATGGTCAACTCATTACTGAGGATGCAGGCTTGAAATTAGAGAATGCTACCTTGGATATGCTTGGAACTGGTAGAAGAATAACTATCAATAAAGAGACTACAACCATAGTTGCGGAAGGTAATGAGAAAGCAGTTAATGCTAGATGTGATCAAATCAAGAAGCAAATGGATGAAACAGATTCCTCATACGATAAAGAAAAGCTTCAAGAACGTTTGGCAAAATTAGCTGGGGGAGTAGCGGTAATTAAGGTAGGAGCCGCAACTGAAACTGAGATGAAGGATAAAAAACTTCGTCTTGAAGATGCAATAAATGCTACTAAAGCTGCTGTTGAAGAGGGAATTGTACCTGGAGGAGGAACTACTCTTGCTCATTTATCACCAATCCTAAAAAATTGGGCTGATAAAAATTTAGAGGGAGAAGAATTAATTGGGGCAAATATTGTTGAAGCCTCACTAACTGCGCCTCTTATGAGAATTGCAGAAAATGCAGGCTCTAATGGTGCTGTGATTGCTGAAAATGTAAAATCTAAGCCATTTAATGATGGATTTAATGCTGCTACTGGAGAATATGTTGATATGTCCTCTGCTGGTATAGTAGATCCTGCCAAGGTAACTCGTTCAGGATTACAAAATGCGGCTTCAATAGCAGGAATGGTTCTTACTACTGAATGTATAGTTGCAGATTTACCTGACAAAAAAGATTCATCTGCTCCAGCAGGTGCTCCTGGTATGGGCGGTGACTTTGACTATTAACTAAGCAAAAGTCATAAGCTCACTTTCATAGGTTAAGGGATCATTTAAAAATGATCCCTTTTTCTTGTTCAAATTTTATGAAATCCATCCAGCACTAAGAATAATTGCAAGAGACAAAAATATAACTAGAAAAGTCCAAGTTATTTTGTTGAGAGACGCCTCTGCGCTACTAGCACTGTTGAACATTGAGCTCCCACTAGCGGCTATACCTCCCATTCCATCACCTTTGGGACTATGAAGTAACACTAAAAGTATGAGAAGAATTCCAGAAAATACCCATATCCAACTAAAAATTTGAATCATTTTTTGTAAAGGTTTTAAAAACTTTAGACATGTTGTACTACCTTATTATAACCTTTTAACTCAATCTCTTTAATTAGCGATTTTCCTGTCATTTCTTTAGGGATTGGTAGGTTTAATAATTGCAATAATGTAGGTGCAATATCTGCTAAGCCAGCATTATCTCTTAAGTAAATCTCATTTCCCATATTTGGAATTTTTCTTTTTTCACCCTCAATAAAAATTAAAGGAACCTTATTAATGGTATGTGCCGTCCATGGTTCTCCAGATGGCCCTTTCATTACCTCTGCGTTACCATGATCTGCAGTTATTAGTATGCTTCCTCCCATTTCTCCGGTAGCATTAACAATTTGACCTATACATTTATCTACTGTTTCTATAGCTTTAATTGTTGCGTTCATATTACCTGTATGACCGACCATATCAGGATTAGCAAAATTGATCACAACAAAAGCATATCTTCCACTTTTAATCGCTTTAGAGCAACTAATAGTTAATTGTTCTGCAGACATCTCAGGTTGCATATCATAAGTTGCGACTCTAGGTGATGGTATTAAATGTCTTTCTTCTCCAGGTAAAGGAATTTCTACTCCTCCATTAAAAAAATATGTTACGTGAGGATATTTTTCTGTTTCTGCGGTTCTGTATTGTTTGAGGCCGTTTTCTGAAACTATTTGGCCGATAAAATTATTAAGAGATTCAGGAGGAAAAGCAACTTTAACTGGTAAATTTACGTCATATTGGGTAAAAGTAACTATATCTAAATTTGGAAAATTTTTTCTTTCAAATTCTGAGAATTTTTTCTCTGAAAGAGATCTAGTTATTTGCCGAGCTCGGTCTGGACGGAAATTAAAGCAAATTAAACTATCACCATCCTTAAAATAGTTTTCAGACATTCGAATAGGCTCTATAAATTCATCAGTTATATTTTTTTCATAACTTTTTTTAATGTAATCTTCAGGAGAAATTTTTGTCACTTTAATATCTGGATCAGTCAAATTAACATATGCTTTTTCTGTTCTTTCCCATAGAAGATTTCTATCCATTATCCAGTATCTGCCACATATAGAGGCTATCTCACCAGTATTATATTTTTTGATGCATGACTCTATTTGGTTGATATATTTAGATGCACTTTTTGAAGGAGTATCTCTTCCATCAGTAATAATATGAATTGCTACCTTTTTGATTTCATTATCTGACGCCCACTTTATTAATCCTAATAAATGATCAATATGACTATGTACCCCTCCATCAGAACATAATCCTGTGATATGCAGAGTAGAATTACTATTCTTTAATGAATTAGCCATCTTCTTTAACTCATCAACTATGGCTAATTGATTATTTTTTACAACATTTGAAATTCTCACAAGTTCTTGTTGAATTATTCTTCCAGAACCAATAGTAAGGTGACCTACCTCTGAATTACCCATTTGACCATTTGGGAGCCCCACATCAGATCCACTAGCGCTTATAAGAGTATGAGGATATGCATGCCAAAGTGAATCCATGATTGGTGTACTAGCATTTTTAATAGCATTATCTGATAAATCTTCTCGATAACCCCATCCGTCTAGTATCGCAAGAACTACAGGACTCTGAGGTACGCTTAACCTATTTATATTTTTACTGCTAATCTTTGACATATTTAGATCAAATTTATTGTTATGTGATCCAATATTAAATTTAGCTTTAAAAGTAACTCTTTAACAATTTATATTTAACATAGTTAGCTTTTGCAGATTTATTAAAATATTGTATAGAGTGGTTTATCGATGAATCATGGCCAATAAAACAAAAAGGGTCATAATACTAAATGCAATTGAGCTTAGAAAAACAATTTCACGTTTAAGTTCTGAAATTATTGAAAGAGTAAAAAATCTCGATAACCTTGTTTTGGTAGGCATACCCACCAGGGGAATTGATTTGGCCGAAGTTCTTGAAAAAGAATTATTAAATAAGTCAGGTGTAAAAATAAGAAAAGGAATAATTGATCCAACTTTTTATAGAGATGATCAAAATAGGGTAGGAACACGCCTAATAAAAGCAACTAATATTCCAACTCCTATCGAGGAACAAGAAATTCTTTTAATAGATGATGTTATCTATACGGGGAGAACAATTAGGGCTGCAATGGATGCTTTATATTCATGGGGCAGACCACAAAAAGTGATGTTACTAGTAATGGTAGATAGAGGACATAGAGAATTACCTATTCAACCAGATTTTTGTGGTAAAAAAGTTGCAACTAGTAAAAATGAGAGTATTAGCTTACGACTACATAATGTTGACGATGAAGAGGGAGTGTTTCTTGAATAACTTTGGATCAGAATATATTTCCTAAATTATAATCTCCAAGAAATTCATCCTTAATATCAAAACACTCAACTAATAGATCAGCTTTCTTAGTGATTTTGAAAAAAAGTGTTAATTTGTCTTCCCCAATTTTTGATGTATTTTTCAGTTCGATTCTCAGTGGATTCTTATCCCAAATTATAATTTCTTCTTCTCTTTGAACTTCTGATAGTTGCGGTAATCCATTTTCAAAAATCACATCATATGTTCTTTCTTTTTTCGTTTCTCCAATAATTATTTCAAATATTTTCTGGTTATTTTTACTGGGTTGAAGAATTAGTTTTAAAGGGTTTTCGGTTGGCCATGTTTGACCTTTGCAAAAAATAGGGTGCCAGAAGTGTTTTTGTTCTCTTTTATTGAATAATCTTATAGATAGCCCTTTGGTTAAGATGTCTTTAATTTTAACCCCTGGGGTCATTGCCAAAGCTCCCAAAGCTACAGATTCGATAGGAGCTGGAGTCTTTATTTGAATATCTGGAATCTTTTTTGTTATCCATTCTTTAATTAAGGGAATCTGAGATCCCCCTCCAACTAAAATTATTGCGCTTAAATCCTCAGTAGTACAAAATTTTCCTCTTGCTTCGTTTAATAAATCTTTGAGTAAAGAGTTAAGGTGGTTTAGAAGATTATTCTCAATAATAATTTTTTCAAATAATTCTTTACTCATGAAAAATTCTTCTTCTTTATTATCTTCAATCAAAAAATTTATTGGGTATTGATTTTCATATTTTATTTCTGATGCGCTGAGCTTACATTTTATCTCTTCTGCCTTTAAAAGATTAGTAGCATATTTATTATCTGAAAGAAAATAATCAACAATCCATCTGTCAAAATCTTTTCCCCCAATTTTTGAGCCTGTTTTACTAATTATTTCAGCACACCTAGTTTTTTGTTTTGAAATTGAGCTTACATCATTTCCTCTGAATTTTAATAATTCAGCTATCGGACCAGATTTTCCTTCTCCGCCTTCTATTTTGACTATATTCATATCTATTGTGCTCCCTCCAATATCGAGTGTCATTATTTTGGAGCCAAATGCTACATCAATACCTAAACTTGCGGCAGTAGGTTCATCAACTAGCGCAATTTCATCTACTGATATTTCTCTGCACAGATTAACCAACCATTCTCTGTAGCCTTTGTATGTGTCAATTGGAGCAGTTAAAACGAGTCTCTTTACCTCATAATTTTTAGGAATGTTTTCCCACAAAAATTTAAAAAATTTTTCACCACATTCTGTAGGCTTTAAAATATTTTTTTGATTATTTTTTTCAATAGGATTTCCAATTAATCTTTTAAAATTCGAATGAAAAAACAAATCTGTTTTTGAACTTTCCCTCATCTCTAGAGCACTAATGCCAATTTTCAAAATTTTTGAAGGTTCCTCAAACCAAAGTGCTGTAGGGATGACCCCTGGAGATGATGTAATATTAGGTATTTCAACTAGAACAGAATTTATATGATTTTGATCTTGAAAAGCTATTACAGTATTTGTATTCCCCAAATCAATAGCAAGCGTTCCAGATAAATTTATATCCATATGAAGTTTTTTTTGAATTAATTAAGTTCTTTTTGTAATTTATGCTTTGAATCTGTCCGATAAACTGTAAAATACATTTTATAATAAAAAATTTTTTTATGAATATATCAAATAGCATGGGAATCGATTCTAATGATCTTGCAAAAAGAGGAGAGAGCTTAGTAAGAAAATCAACGAATAGATACTTAACTACAGTTAAAATTGCTTTCAGAGCTAAACAAAGACGCTTTGATGACTTTGATGGACTACTAGAGGAGTCGACTATTAAGCCTGTTCAAAGGTCAATTATTGAATTAAGCGATGAACAAGATCAACCTGATTTACTGCCAGGCTAATTTTGGCAAAAGACCAAAAAAGATGGAGATTACTTAGAGATCTCAACAAAGGAAAATATTGTTTTTTGATAGGAGTTGATAATTGGTCAATTGAATTACAAAAAAGTGAATTTCATTCACTTTATCTTTTACTTTTAAAAATTAATGAACAAATATTAGTTATTAAAAATGAATTAATGGATGAGGAGTCTATTTCTTTAGAGTTAGAACAACTGCCTTGGTATATCGAGTTAGAAGGGAAAAAAAATGAGTGGAGTTTAAGGTTAGTTTTTGAAAGTCAAGACAACACTAGATCTTTCGAAATGTATTGGCCGATACCAATAGCACAAAATTTATTTTATGAAATAAAAAAAATGTGGGAATCAATGGATTAAAAAATAAATTAAATTGGAAATTTTGAAAAAAAATTCCCCGTGTTAAAAATAATTTTTCACAACTTTTCCACAACTTATTTTTACAAAATAAATAGTGAACTAAAGTATGTGGAAAACTTTTAATTTAATATAATTCTTCATATTTCAGCTGGATTTATATCATTGAAATTTATTTTCATGATCCCCCTTATAATGACTGAATTCTCATTATTCTATTAACTGAGACTGATTCTTTTTAATACTTGTTGACGATTAATTAATTTTGAAGAAAACTGGAACTTGTAAATTAAATCTTAGAAAAATCTTTTTTAATATGAATGAATTAAATTACGATCCTAATCAAAAAGTCTTAAATAACCAAGATGAAATAATTAGTTTCAAATGTGAACTTCAAGAAAATCTTCTAAAGGCTATGAAAGAATTTGTTGACAAACATCCTAACTGGGATCAATACAGGATAATTCAAGCTGCTATCGCAGGATTTCTGATGCAAAAAGGATTTCAAAATAGAGACTTAACGAGACTTTATGTTGGCAATATGTTTTCAATGAATTTTAAGGATTAAAGTTTTTATATTTTTTCTAGTAGTATTCTCGCGACATCATTTCGTACAGGCACTATTGACAACCTATTTCCTTTTTTGACGACTAATAACTCATCCTCATTAAATAAAATCTTTAATTCTGGTAAACTAAGAATCTTTTGAGACTTTGATAAAAATTTTACTTTTACACAATCCCATCTAGGATTATTTGGTTTTGATTTTGGATCAAAATACTTTGATTCTTTATCAAATTGAGTGGGATCAACTATATTTAGATCAATAACTTCCATAAGACCAACTATCCCTGGGGGCTTACAGTTTGAATGATAGAAAAAGACTTTATCTCCTTTATTCATATTTCTCATGAAATTCCTAGCTTGATAATTTCTTATCCCATCCCATAGTGTAACTTCATCATTTTTTAAAGTATCAATACTATACGCATCAGGCTCACTTTTCATTAGCCAGTAGCTAGGTTCCTGTTGTACCATAGGATCTCGGCGAATATATAGGGTTTGAGTAAAGTTTGGGTAACTTCTTTGAATATGAATTTATTATCCATCAAAGTTTCTATTTAGGAAAGTGTACCCCTTTCCTCTATATATCATGACGGTACCCCTTTATAAATTACGCTTATCTGTTGGAAATATTGAAGGAAAAATCTTTAATCGAGAATTTATTAAATAATGACTTACCTATTTGTGAACCCACGCCGTTGTTCTTGAGTTCCTTTTGATATGCCTCTTTGCTTGAGAGAATGATATCTTTAATCGAGAATTTATTAAATAATGACATTCTTATTTGGGAAAATTGCTTTGTAGATGATCACATCATCTCGTAATTATCAAATTTAGTTTTTAACTTTGCTGCTTTATGTATTAGTCCAACTGCTTCTTTTCTTCCAGTAGCTTGTTGCGCCTGATGCATTAATTCAGCATATTTTTTTACGATTTTCTTTTGCATGGTTTAGATTAAATAAAGACCGTTTTTTAATCTAAAGCTGCAAGGAACAACTTTCAGAAGATAAGGAATCAACGGTAAAACCTCAGAGTCAACAAATTGGAACGGGTTAACTCGTGTGTTAAATATATAATCAATTAGCTAATTACCTGTTGGTATCTATGATTACATTGTTTTCAAATCCTGATTTATTTTAGTTTTATCTAAAGTGGAGAAGATTTCTTTTTAAATAATGAGTGTGTTTTAAATCTTGAATTGATCTCTAATAATTTATGGTTGGCTTCAGTTGTATCCCTGCAACTGCCTCATGACAACCATGTATTAATTTTAGGACTGCTTTAGTATTTTTTGATTCAAAATATATACCTCTTCCCGTACCTAATAGTTCCTCAAACCGACCTATAAATTTAAGGCTATAGGAGGACAATATAAGTATAGATCTAGGAGGTCTAAATGAAACTATTCAATCAATTCACAATCCTTCCAAGATACCTAAAAGCATTTAATTATGCTGGAAACAGAATGGAAGAAATAACAAGAAATCTTGATAGAGATAACCATTTATTTGAAGACTATTGGAAGAGGGAATGTAGAGAACATCCAACTAATCAGCATTGTTTAGTCTATTGCGACTGAGAATTTTAATCTTAAGGGTTGACAACTGAGTATAAATACTCTATAAATAAAGTGTAGTAAATGCTACCAAATCGTCCGATCTACTATTAGATAGACCGCAGTACGAATCAAGCCATAGGACGGGGACTTGATCAAGACCAGGAGCTGCATAATGGTAAACATGTATTTTAACGGCAAATCTTTCGTATATTGCAAGAGCCAAGAAGAGAAAACAATAAAGCTTACTTATAGAGGATCTAGTTACTTGAGATAAATAAAATCTCATATCTATTAAATATTCAATAAACTATTTTTTTTAGAGGTGTTATGCCATGAAATTTACTAATTCTCCTTTTGCCATACTCGATAAGAACATGAACGCATTAGATTATCAAAAAAGAAATTTAAAATATGAGGACTATTGGAGAAGGGAAGGAATTAGCAAAAGTAAAGGTCTATCTTAATACTGGAATAATTGCTGGATTAGTTGGTGTTGGATTTGTTGCCTCTACTTTAATTTTTAGAGTATTAATTCTAGTTTTAAAATAAAAAAGGTAGTTTAACTAAGCTTTTGATTAAAGTATTTAATACCTGCCATTAGAAATTAAGAAAAAGGTTTGGTTGAATTAGATGGAACTTCTACTGGAACCAATGACTCACCATAATGTGATATAGCTGATTTTATTAGTAACCAGTAAAAGAAGTTAACTAAAGCTTTCTCCACGAGGATTTAGTAACTAATCTAGATAACCTTATTAGTTTTGTAATAGCAATATACAAAAAATATTTATCAAGTAATCAATATATTTATCAAAACTAGAAGAAAGTTACTTTAATTAGGATAGATTCACCTTTCGGCAGCGGACTAAATCCTCGTGGAGCATTGGACTTTAGCCCGCTCTATCTTTTTAGCAAATCAAAAATTGAACTGCAATTCAGCTCTTAGATGTGACATCCAAGATAATTTCAAAAATATTTTTTTCTAAAAAAAGAATTAAGTATTTTTTCGGAATGCTTTGAAAAGAAATATGTGTTTAATTTTGTTTAAGTTTTATCTCGTAAAACTAATAGGGAATTTTATTTATGAAAAACATTCTGTATAAAATTTTTGAATTCCTAAAGGATCTTTTCCAAAAAATTTCTGAATTTTTAAAAAGAAGATTTTCTGAAGAAGAAGAGAAGCCAGTTGAAGAAGAGAAGCCAGTTGAAGGAGAGAAGCCAGTTGAAGAAGAGAAGCCAGTTGAAGAAGAGAAACCAGTTGAAGAAGAGATGCCAGTTGAAGAAGAGAAGCCAGTTGAAGAAGAGAAACCAGTTGAAGAAGAGATGCCAGTTGAAGAAGAGAAGCCAGTTGAAGAAGAGAAGCTAGTTGAAGGAGAGAAGCTAGTTGAAGAAGAGAAGCCAGTTGAAGAAGAGAAGCCAGTTGAAGGAGAGAAGCCAGTTGAAGAAGAGAAGCCAGTTGAAGGAGAGAAGCTAGTTGAAGGAGAGAAGCTAGTTGAAGAAGAGAAGCCAGTTGAAGGAGAGAAGCCAGAATTATAAGCAGAAATTTATTAAATAATTTACCTTCCTTTTCATTAGTTTTTGGCTAGTGAATCAAGTTACCTAAACTTGTTATGAATATATTTTATCGGTATAAGTGGTCTAAGGACTTGAGCCTAGCAGTTTCAAGGTTAACCCCGCACTCCTACACACGAGTACAAAAACCTTTTTAATTAATGCAGATTACTTCCAAGACACTTAGCTTGCTACTTAATGTAGTTTTTGTGCTTTGTGTCTTTGTCATTTGAAGACTATTCATCAAAAGAGATTAATAGTTTCAGGGTTTTCTTACTTCGAACCGAACTCAATATCGGTTAGTTTTTTAGTCTTTAAAAGTTTGAGTAAAGTTTGAGTAAAAAATTACGATTCCCTGAAATCCCAGTAATAGCTAGACGCGCTCACTTTTCATTAGCCAAAACTTTTTTTCAGTCATATCAAGGGATCTCAGCGAATTTTAAAGCTTGAAATAAGGCTTACTCAAACTTTTTTGGGTATAAATTCATTATCCATCAAAGTCTCTAATTAGGAAAGTGATGGGTGGTACGGGGTCAATGTGACCGTGCTACATCGTATATATGATCTGATAAATTTCTGTTAAAAGTTTATGGGTACAACCTTTCAATAGCTTCTTTCTGTTCTTGCTTTTTTATGTCTTCAGCATCTAAAACAGGGCACGAGTTTTGATTTAGTGATGAGAGGAAAGTGCTTTTGTTGAATAGTTTGAAAAGTGGTGCAAGTAATAAGTTTTTCATTTATTCCCAAGTTTTCATATCAGAGAAGTCGCTTGCTATTGCATGAAGCATCCCTCCTACAAATGATCTAGGACAACCAAGTTTGTTAACTAATACTTCTGATTGTTTTTTGATATCTTCCCATGTAGGTCTGATATCCTCATTTATTTGTTTAAGGCTAGGTTTAAATTCTTCTGAATCATTCATAATAAAAAAGGTATTAACTTAGTAAAATTCAAATGATCGTAAAGATAATCTCATTTATTTAAATCAATATTCAATTAAAATTACAAAATAAATTCTTTAGAAATTATTCTAAGCTGATTTAAATTCAGATTATTTAAATAATTATTTGCAATAAATTTTTTCTCATTAATTTCGAGATCTTTAATCTCAGAAATAATGCTATTAGATATTAAATCAATTAAATGTTCTTTATCCATTACTTATATATAAACCTAAAACAAACATTAATTATTTAAAGTCTTCAACTCAACATATAAGTAAAAATACTTAGATAAATAAAAAACTTTTTTAAATTACTTTTTATAAATAAATTTATGTATGTCTTCGAATAGGTTAGATTTTGATTTGAAAAATCCATTATTTCTTAAATAAGATTTTCCTTTCTCTATATTTTTAATTCTTTTTTGATAAGAATTTTCATCTAAATCTTTTTGCATAAAAAAATAGTTGGAACCTTATTCTGATTAGTGCTCACAAAAAAGTGGTTACCTTAAATACAAAATTTAAGTTCTTTCTTGAACTACTTCTCATTCAAACTAAAGATCTTTAGAAATAGTTTCTTTCTTAAATTTCGTGAATTAATAATGAAAAATAAATTAAAAATAAAATTCTTAGAAAAAATGTGATTTAGGTATGGAACACTACATCAATTACCTATTAGGAATAATTAATTTATAAATATAAATCTACTTCGAATAATTATGGAATTCGCAAAAAAATTCATGACTGAAAAAGCTGAAAAGCTTAACGGTAAAGCTGCAATGCTTGGAATGTTTGCTCTAGTAGGGGCTTACTATTTTACAGGTCAAATAGTTCCAGGTATTTTCTAAACAAAATAATTTTTAGAATTTTTAAGAGGGCTTTATTAAGCCCTTTTTTATTTGATTAGAAATTTTCTTTTTTTTTTTAATTTTCTAATAATCCAAACAATTTGTTTATGAGAAGCTTTCTTTTTAAAAAAGTCCTATCACTATATTTTTTGTTTTCTTCTCTTAAAATTTCCTCACCATTTGATCCCAATCCTTTAAAGACAAATTCTTTATCTTCTTTAATCCAGTTATTTACCATTGCCCCCGTTGTCTCTATATGAAATTGTAATCCGTAAGCAAAATCACCAATCCTAAAAAACTGTTCCTTACAAACTGCACTGCTAGCAATGAGTACTGCTTTATTAGGTAATAAAATCCTATCTCCATGCCAATGCAGTACATAAAAAGGGTCTTCAAATAGTGATTTAAAGTCACTATTTGATTTATCAATAAAAATTTGAGACCATCCAATTTCTGGTAATTCTTTTGGAGGGTATCCATATTTTAAAATTTCAACATCTCCTCCAGCAGCACTCGCAAGCAACTGAGCACCTAAGCAAACACCGATTATAGGTCTCTTATTCTCTAATTCTCTTCTTATAAAATCTCTCTCCAACTTAAGCCATGAGTATTTGTCGCTCCCAATATCTTTGACTCCCATCGGTCCACCCATAATTAAAATTAGATCACCTTCTTTTGTTTTAGGAAGATTATCTTTTTTATCCAAACGAATAATTTCAATTTTTAAATTTCTTTCTTCAGCAAATTGTTTAAAAAGACCAGGTCCTTCTATTTCTAAATGCTGCAAAACTAATAGTCGTTTTATTCCCTTCATTCACTTTCCATTATTTCAGCAGAATCAGAACAGACATTAACGCTAAACCACTCCATTGAGGACCAATTACTTTCTTGGTATGTACCAGCAGCAACACTTACAAAACAATCATTCTCAAACCAACTTCGATAATTGGGATTTAATTCAGTTCCTTTTAATCTGTTTTCTAAGCCTTTTCCATATTTTTTAATAACAAGATTTATAGCTTCGTACTCAATTTGTCTTTGCCTTTCATCAGCAAAAGCTCCTAAAGGGATAAAAAAAAGGATTGATGCAATAAGCAAATGTTTCATCGATTCTTCTATTTTTTATATGAAGTTAATTTCATATTGTTTAATTAATTTTTTAAAATCTTCAACTCTTTTTTGTCCGTTCTTTAAAGGTCTTGAGGAGTCAAGTACAGCTGCACAACATAATTGCCAACAAGATTTTTCATCTAGGTCTAATTGCTCGCATATTTTTTTTGGGGCTTTAAAAAATGTATTTATTTCAGCAATATGTTGAGTAGTTTCCCATAACTCTCCTTCAAGAAAATCAAGTTCAATACTTGATAATAATTCTGTGGCTACGTAATCTTTGATTAGCTCAGTTAATTCCACAATATTTTATTAAAGCAGGAAAAGTTAAATCATCTCTTAGTATTTATATAGCAAGATAAAAAAAAAGGAGCTAATTGCCCCTTAAGTTTAGATATAATTTAAATCCGTAATATTCATGATTCTATTCATCTCTTGTTAAAAAGTATTTTTTTAGCCAGAACAAGAGAAAGCACCTGCAAGAAAATTTTTAAAAATTGGTGCTTGACCTAATGTGTATAAGAAGAAAGTTGATGATGCAAGAGTAATGGCTATTTTAGAAAACCTATTAACTTTCAAATTTGAGACTTTTGTAAATGCAGAATTCATTTTTTTATTAATGTACTGAAGTCATATTAGCTGCATAAATAAAATATTCAGCATCAAAATTTACCAAAGATTAATATTATCTCTGCTGTTGTTACTCCTGCATTTTTATATGTTGGAATTCTTTATTAAGTCCCAAGCCTCATTTGCTGTATCAGCATATTGAAAAATAGATAAATCATTCTCTCCAATTAAACCCATTTCAGAAAGAAATTGAAAATTAATTACCTTATTCCAGTAGCTTCTACCAAATAAAATTATCGGAATATTCTTTTTCATCCCGGTCTGTCTTAATGTTAATAATTCAAATAATTCATCTAAAGTTCCAAATCCTCCAGGGAAAAAAACTGCGGCAGCAGATCTCATAACAAAATGAAATTTCCTCATGGCAAAATAATTAAATTTAAAACATAATCCTGGAGTAATAAAAGAATTAGGGTGTTGTTCATTAGGCAGACTTATATTTAATCCAATCGATTTACATCCAGCATCAAATGCTCCTCTATTAGCTGCTTCCATTATTCCGGGACCGCCGCCAGTAACTATTACATGTGAATGGGGATTTTTTGTTTTGCTATCTAGCGAGATTATTTTAGATAATTCTCTTGCGGCAGAATAATAATGCGAAAGTGAGTACAAATTTTTTAATCTCTCGAAATTTATCTTTGAAGATTTAGATTTAGGATTAGTTGAAAGAATTTTTTCTGCATTATCTAACCTTTTTTTGGATGTAATTTCTTCTGTTATATGGACTCCTCCAAACACAATAACAGTTGAAATAATATTTTCCTTTTCAATAACCTGTTCAGGCTTTGTAATTTCAAGAAGCATCCTAACTCCTCTCATCTCATCAGTATTCAATAAGTCAATATCTTCGTGAGCTAGTGAATAAGTACTAGATTTTAAAATTGCTTCTAAATTACTAGCAACTAGTTCCAAATCATTACTCCTTTCTTGAGCTAAATTGAATTTAAAATTTTCATCCATATGCATATCTTTTTTATTAATTAATTTATTGCAGTTTTTTGAATTAAAGGATCAAACATTAATCTTTTGATTTGATCATTTTCCCAAATCCAATAAACGGGTGGACTTTTTCTGGCATTAATTAGGCTTAATTTGTTTAGTTTTTGAGGAACAAATTCTTTTTTTGGATCAAAAAATTTATCTCTTATAGGTTGATTTAAAACTATGCTCCCGTCTTTCCCAGAAATTGATCTGTGATAAGTTCCAATAGGAATTTCAATTGCTCCCATAGGTCTTTTTAGATAAATCACATGATGTGGCTCGTCCCAAGTTGGATTTATCAAAATAAATTTCCGCTCACCAGTAATAACTAAATTGTGATCAATTTGGTGATTGTGCACGTAGTACTGTTCATACTCAAATTCATCTGGCGGGGATATAGCCTCTCCAGAATGCATAACCACATCACAACCATTAGTTGACTCTATGCCTGCATCAAAAAAAGTTACTTTGGGAGTTTCTCTAAAAATAGTAATGGGGCAGAATTTTAATTTCATAATTCAACCTCCCTGCTAGTGGATTAACAAATACGATTAGAAGTTATTTGAAAAAAATAATTATTTATTGATACTTAGTTGCAACAAACTAAACAATCTTCCTCAGATGGATAATCTATACAACTTTGTTTTAGAGTTTTTTCTAAAGTTTGCATTTTCTTTACGTAATCAAGATCTCTCAAATCTTTTTTAGGAACAGTGAATTGCGTTTGTAGTCTCATTTTGTCCTCCTATTAATATTGTTGTTTGTAGCCATTCCAAGTTTGATTCAACCTTAATCCAAGATATGTAATTAAGATTGTCCAAAAAAGAATCTCTAAACTTAAATTAGTCATCTACTTTTCCTCCTTTTTTAATAACTAAGCTTTACTACGGATTAAATATAAAAATCAAGGGTAAGAATACTTAAGATAGATCGGATATTAATCACAATAAATTTTACAATGACTATTAGTAGGATGCGCTATGCATTCTTGATCCCAATATTTTTTTAATTCTTTTTTGGGTAATTGATAATTGAAATCATGCATTTTCCACATATCTGAAGTTGCATTTCTGAGAGCTATGTACGGAGTAGTGAGTTTCATAAAACCTCCTTTATCTCTTCTACTTCTTAATTATCCTTCTTTTAAATTGAAATTGATAGAGTATTATTACCCGAGTATTAGTGTTTTAAATAAATTTCTTTTTACTCTGTATGTGTCAACTTGTCCGGATTTAAGATATTTTTTCATTGTTGCTATTGTTTTTTTTTATTAGTCATTTATAAAAGTAAAACAGATTTTAATAATAATGGACAAAAAAGATTTTGCTAGTTGGTTTGAAAATTTATCTAAAAAAGAAAAAGAAGTAGTGAAATTGAGGTTTGGAATTGATGGGGAAGAACCTGTTACTCTTAACGAGATATCATTAAAACTAGGAATTGAAATTAGTAAGGCGAAATTAATTGAAGAAAAATATATTCAAAAGCTAAGAGTCTTATCTGATAAACCCCAATCGAAACAAACTGAGGAATTTATTGAAAATTCAAAAGAGATTTGTGATTTTACTAGTTTAAAATATCTTCTCAAAAGAAACTTTACTGAAATTGAGAATATTTCATTAGGAAATGCTTCAGCAGGTATACCTACCTCTTTCTACGATTTGGATGCGATGACTCAAGGCTTAAGAAGAGGAGATTTGATTGCTTTTGCAGGACGCCCATCAATGGGTAAAACTTCCTTAGCTTTGCAGTTGGCTAGAAATATTGCAGGTCAAAATCTTCCAGTATGTTTCTTCGGATTTGATTTGAGTAAAGAAGAATTGGCTTTCAGGTTATTAGGTATGGAGGTTGGTATAGAAATTGGTCGAATAAGAACAGGAAGATTTACTTCAGAGGAGTGGGAACTAGTTAATGAAAAGAATAAAAAACTTGAATCTCTCCCAATATTTTTAGAAGATAAAAAAGCTATCTCAATTGATGAAATAAAAAATAGATGTAGAAATATATCTAAGACCAATGATGAAAAAAGTTTAGGGCTAATAGTAATCGATTCTTATCACATGATGGAGCATTCAACCTTAAATGATTTTCAAGCCCAATTAGAGAGAAATACCAAAGAGTTGAAGAGTTTAGCAAAAGAGCTCAATGTACCTGTTTTAATTACCGCACCTATATCGCGAGGAGTTGAAGAAAGAGAAAATTGCAGACCGATGTTATCTGATCTAAGAGATTCTGATGCACTTGAAGATTACGGAGATATTATCGTAATGCTCTATAGAGATGAATATTATGACCCAGATACAGAAGATAGAGGTATAGCTGAGTTAATAGTTACTACTCACAGAAATGGTCCAGTTGGAACTGTTAAAATGTTATTTGAACCACAATTTGGGCGTTTCAGAAATTTAGTTGCATAAATTTATTAAGTTAGCCATTACTAAAAATTTTATTTTTAGTAAAGTGTAAATTTTAATTGAAAATGAAAAAAAATAATTTATTATATTTTTAAATTAATTTTATATGTGATGAAAAAATATTTGAAATTATCCTTTACAGCTATTGGTATATTTACCAGCCTATTAATCCAAAAAGTTGATGCTTATACCAGTCCTTACAATAGTGCAAAGGTAGCATATGCGATAAATTTTTGTGCCAATGAATATGGAATTTTCAATGACGCAGAATCTTTTAATAATATAAATCGCTATATGAAAAACAATCACAATATGGAACCTTGGCAGGTTTATAACCTTACTCAAAGGAAGGGATTTTGGAAAGAGACTTATGCCATAGTTACTAAAATGGGTGGTTGCAAAAAAATTGCTCAGGATTTACAAGATAGGATTAATGCGCAAGCAAGAGGTTTTTCTGGATTAAAAGATTCTCTAAATAATGATTATTTATATAAATTAGACTAATTATTTAAATGATCCTGTAATTGTTTTTGGGTAGGGAGTAATCTTCAGATTTAATTTTGAGTCAATAGATCTTTTCGCATCAACAATTGAAACATCTATTTTACCATCGCCTAAATCTTGCATTTCTTTGTTTGTACAACCATAGTTAATAATTCCCATTCCTGCTGAAAGAGCATATTTTCTTTGAGCACCAGTACCGTGAGTAGGATCTCCGATTGCATATGCTAAATTCGCCATATCAAGGGTATCTTGCCTTGTTATTCCTATTTCTGAGCTTCCTTCTTTTATAAATGCTCCTGCTATGCAGTCTGCTTGGAGTTCTAATGCTGGATCTTTTAAGTTTCCTAAAATACCAAAAGCTAATTGAACTGCATGAGCATATTCATGAGCTACAACAAAAGCAACTGCAGAGGGACCGAATTCATCTGCAAAATATTGAAGCTGCTCTGGAACTAAAAAAATAGTATGTGTCCTTGGGCAATAGGCACTCCCCCCCACTTCTGCACCAATTGAATAATCACCGCATCCTCCATAAACTTTGGAATCAGCAGCTATCGGTAAAATTTGTGGTGGTCTTAATACATCTTTTAAATCCTCATCGTTGTCCCATCGAGTATTTAAAAATCTAGTTGTTTTGTCTATATAAGTATATATGTCAGTTTTTTTTAGTCCTTGATTTTTTAAATTGTCAAATATATTTGCTTTACCTTCCTGCGATAAAAAAATAAAAAATATAGATAGAAAAAATAGTTTTTTCAAAATTTGTTTTTTTTATATATTAACAAAAAATATTATTTGGGTTTATTTATTTAACGATTTCCAATCACCACTTAATTGAAATGCTGCCCAATAGTAAGGATGACGTAAGCCAGGAATAGGGTGATTTAAGAAATCTTTTTGTGTATTTTTTAAAGCCTCTGCTTTACTTTGTCCTTCAATTAATTTTTTATAAAAACTCTCCATAAATCTTGCTGTTCCTGCATCATCAACCTTCCATAGTGATAATAAGCTTGATGAGGCTCCAGCAACAGAAATTGACCTTTTTAAACCAAATACTCCTTCACCAGATTGGCTTTCGCCTTTACCGGATTCGCAACCGGAAATAACAACCAATTCAGTCCCCTCCCAATTTAATCTAGTAATTTCAAGTGCTGTAAGATAACCATCATCAGAACTATTAAGATTAGGATTATTAGCTCCAGCAAGTACAATTCCACTGCGGAGTAAAGGATTTTTTTCTTCTTCATTGGGAATAAAATAAGAATGACTTGCTATATGTAAAATTTTTGGAGAATTAACTTTTTCTATCTCTAGAGAAGTAGCGTTTTCCTGTAAAAGAAGATCTGCATTAAGAAATTTTGATATTACTCTTCCTTCCTTTTCGGTACCTAATAACTCATTCCATTTTTGATTAGATAAAACACCTGATCTTTGTTGCCCAAAATTAATTTTCTTTGAAATTTCGCTAACAACTTTGTTAGTTAAATCAAATTTTGGATTAGCAACTACTAATGATCTCTCTAAGTTCTTTGATTTAATATTTTTAATTTTTATTAATTCTCTACCAGTAGTTAGTAATCGTATATTTTTATTTTCAAATAACAACTTTTGATCTGAGGAACCAATTGCTGCAAAGGGAATTCTATTTAATTCTGAATCTGGTGAAATAAATAATGTATTTACAGAACCTATCCTATTTTCTATGGGCTTAATAATAAGTTCACCTATTTCTTTCCATAAAGAAATTGCATTTGGTTTTTGATTTTCAGTACTTAAAATTGCATTATTTATTTTTTCTTCTAAAGGTTTAGCCAATCCAAGATCTATTTTAAAAATTTCTCCATTAGGTTTTAATACAAGAGCTAAATAACTATATTCACCAAAATTATCAGAATAAAAATCATAATTTAATACAGGACGAAATTTTTGAAATTCAATAAGAACAGAATTAGCCGGAATGTTCTTTTTTATTTGTTCAATTTCGATTATCTTTGGCTCAAGTGCAGGTATTTCTGAGTAAAGTTTTTCTTCTAGCTTTTCCTTTTGATTATTTAATTTATCAAAAATATTTTTATCAACACTCACATCAGAGATTTGTGTGTTGATATTTTTTATTTCTTCTAAAAGCATTTTCTGCTTATTATTTAAGTCAGACAAATTTGATTGATATTTTTCAATGTCTTCTAATAATCCTTGTCTATTTAGCCTTGCTTTAAGAGCTAGTTTTTTCCCGTTAGGAAGTTTATCAATTAAGGAAAACAAAATTTCATAGGAATTTAAAACTATTGCTGAGAACTTTTCTCTATCTTTTTCAGGTAAATATTGGGATTGCTCCTTGGCTAATAAAATTCCTGAATCGATTGTTTTTTCAATATATTTTTCAGCATCAATAGAATCTTTTTTTTCAATATATAATCTTGCTAAGCTTTGATAAAGTTGAATAATATCTAGGGATAATCTAGATTTATTTAAATATAAACTATGTATTTTTAAACTTTCTTTTAGATACTCTTCTGATTTTTTTAAATCCCCTTTATATAGATAAACTTCTCCAATAGACTTCAAAGTTGTAAATGATTGATAATTATTTATACCTCTTTTACTTTTTATAATGAAAAGTGCTTTTTTGTAGACATCTAGTGATTGATCGTATGATTTACTTAAAGCTAAAGTTGCTCCATCAATAATTAACTTAGTTACAATTTCTGGATCATTTTCATCGGCATTTTTAGATAGTAAAAAGTTATTACTAAGTTTTCCTTTACCGCCCTCTAATACCAGTAATATACTTTTCAATTTTTCTAAATAATTTACTTCAAATTTATATTTACGTTTTTTTATTTTGTAGATTTTTAAAGCATTATTAAGCATCTTTTTAGATTCCTTAAAGTCTCCAAGATAAAAATAGACTCCTGCTAAATCAGAATAACTTTTTGCTAGTGATAGATCATTTTTATCAAATATTTTGGTTCTTATTTCAAAAGCTATTATTGCATTTTTTTTTGCATTTCTATAATCTCCAATCTGATTATAGTCATGATGTATTTGCGAATATAAAAATGCTTTGTAATCAGGTATTGAGGTATAAAAATCATTTTGCTCTTTAGAAATATTTGCTATCTGAATTGCTTTTTTCCTGAGACTTATTGCTTTTTCGTAGTTACCGATCTCTGAGTAAAGTCCAGCTAAATTTTGATAGCTAGCTGCAGTTTGTATATTTTCTAAGCCAAAAACATTTTCTTTTATTTTAAGTACTCTTTCTTTAATACTTACCACTTCCTTAAAATACAATTTATCAACAAAATATTGTCCTCGATAATATAAAAATGATAAACCATCTAATAAATTAGCAACTTCTAAAGAATCTTTGCTAGTTAGTTTTTCTTCAACTTTTATACCTTTTATTTGGTATTCAATAGCTTTATCATAATTGCCGATTTTTTCAAAATTAAAAGCTATTGCAGAATATGGGAAAGAAGATACTCTGTTATCCTTTTTCTCAAGCTCAATTATTTTTTTGTAATTTTTAATTATATTTTTATAATCTTTTTTCTCTTCTAATTTTTTTATTTCTTCTGATAATTTAATGATTGTGTTAGATATTAAAAATTTTTTTTCTGTAATCTGTCTTTCTTCGTAAAATATTTTATTCTCAATTGCTAATTTGTTTTTTGGATTAATTAAAATCGCTTTATCAAAATCATCTATTGCATTTTGAAATTTATTAAGTGCTCCTTTTGATAAACCCCTTGCATTTAAAGCATCATCATTATTCGGATCATTTTTAATAACCACATCAAAATCTTTAATCGCTTCTTTGTATTCTTGAACCATATTTCTTGATAAACCTCTCAAAAAATATGCATCAATCTGATTTGGATCTAGCTTAATTAAATTTGAAAAATCATCTATAGATGCTTCATATTCCCCTAATTCTGATTTTGAAATTCCTCGGTTAAGTAGAGCTTCTTTATATTTTGGATTAATTTTGAGGGCTTTACTGTAGTCTTCTATAGAGCCAATAAAATCTTTCAGAGAATATTTTGATAATCCCCTTAAAAATAGAATATTTGTATCATCGCCATTTAAATTTAAGTATTTTGTAAAATCATCTATTGATTCTTTGAAATCTCCTAGTTTTTGTTTAGCGATACCCCTGAATAAAAAACCTTTATAATAATTAGGGTTTAGTTTTAGTGACTTGGAGAAATCAATAATAGATTCCTTAAAATCTCTAATTTCTGTTTTTGCAAGTCCTCTATTAAGAAATGATTGCCAAGATGGATTTATATTGATTGCTTTTGAATAGTCATCTATAGCCCCTTTAAAATCACCAAGAATATCTTTTACAAATGCTTTATAAAAATATGCATTACTATTAGTTTGATCAATTTTAGATGCTTTATCAAAAAAAAATATTGCATTTTCGTAGTCTTTTTTTTCTAAACTTTCTAGTCCTTTTTTAACCAATTCATCACTTCTTATAGCTTTTTTATAGATTTTATTATCTTGAATATCACTTCTAAAAATTTCTTGTGATTTTAAATATTCATAAGGTGAAAGAATATTTAAAAATATAAAAAAAATAATTGATATTTGCTTTTTATTTTTTAGTGCAAAAAAAAACATTTATGATTTCCATTCGAATTGATATTCATATTCTTTATATATACTTCCATATCCTTTCTTAATTTTTAGTCTTTTTTTTAATTTCAATATTGAGGGTTTTATTTTTATGCTTAAGTGCTTCTTCCTTCATTTTTTTTGTTAAATCAAAAGAATAGTATCCACCTATAAGTTGCAATGGAATCTTTATTTCTGGTTTAAATGAATTTATTCTTGCTAAAGAAAGAATTATGTATCCAGCTACAAATACAAATAAATAAGGTAATATCGCAAGTTTCAATGATCTTTGCCTTATACCCCAAATTAAAGATGAAAGAGGAGAAACAAGGCCAACAAATATCCCTATTAGAGTCGGGTTACATTTCTCTCTTCTTTCGGTTGGTGTTTGTCTCATTTTATAATTTACGATTAAAGTTAAAACCCTTTGATTCCCAATGCTATTAAAAAAATTCCCAAAGTTGAATAAAAAATTCTTGCTCCTTTTTTACCTCTACACAAAGATAAAACACCCTTAGCTTTAGGATGATTCCAGAACCAATTCCAATTACTTCTAGCTGCTAATAAAGCAAAAAAGCCTCCAAAAATGCAAAATAATTGATCTATATTCATTGCTAATTATTTTGGAAATCTTCACTAAAAATAAGAAAATAAATATTTCTGGGCAATTATATGTATATAAATTTAAATACTTTCAATCAAAAGCTCTAAGATTATCTATTCATTTTTTTAATTTGTAAAATACTATTTTTTCTATTCATCAAATAAATTAATTGTTTCTGGATTACCTTTCTTTGAACAATTCTTTTTATGCTCATAAATAATATTCATGTAGAACGCTCCAACATCAAATATTTTAAGTTTTTTCTTTAACCAATGGTCCATAGCTATAACAATAGTTATTTTTGGACAGCCTTTTGTCTGCTCAGCTCTAGATAGTTTATCTTTATTGTAACTAGGAAGTTAAAACCTTTTCTTAAAGTAATAAATTCGCTATAAGTGGTGTAAGGACTTGTCCTTTTCGTAAGGACTTGAACCTAGCGGTTTCAAGGTTAAATCCGCGCTCCTACACGCGAGTACAAAAACCTTTTTCTTAATGAAGATCTTCTCCAAGACACTTAGCTTGATTCATAATATAGTTTTGTTATTTCTTTCTTTATTACCTTTATTTTGACTTGAAATTTATAGAGTATTTGTAACCATTAAAAAGCGCTTTATTGTTTTCAAGGTAACCTTTTTCATTTTATGGGAGTACATATAATTTAGGATTCAAAAGTACTTAATCTACTTTGTAGATAGCGAAGTGCATGCTATTGCGCTGGAAATTATGGCGGTTATTCTGTAAAAATCCTTTTTAAGCTATTTCTTGATAAATTCCTGTTTTAGTAATCATTTAATCTATTTTTCTTTTTTGGCAGTATTTCCTTTAGCTCTTAAAAGTAAGGTTATTGTGAGAGCAGTACTAAGTATTACTGCATCAATTATTAAATGGGGTGTAATATCCATTAGCTAATCAAAGAAATAAGAAGGGTTATTATTTTTTCAGCTAAAAATCTTTTACCCATAAAAAAGGTCTGTTTAAATCAATCTTACAAAGAATTTCACTCAAATAAACAATTTTGGTAAGAAGGGGCAAATTTTGCCCCCTCTTGGTGAAACTCTTCCAAAGAAACACCATCAAAATTTTACTCTGATTAATACAAAGATGAATAAATTAATAATAATATGACTTTAAAATTTCATTAACTTTTCTAATGCATTTAATTAAACAACTAATTTATATGCAGTAATTTTTCTTAAAAAGTCATAAACTTTTTTATATCAATATCTATATAAAATTACACTTTCAAAGTGGCAAATTATTCTGTCATTTTTTTAATAGTTGCCGAATGGACACTTATATAAAAATTTAAGAAAAACTTTTAATCGAATTAGATGGAACTTGGAATGATATTAGTGATTCGCCATAGTGTGATGCGGCTAATTTCATTATTACCCAATAAAAAAAGTTCATTAAATTTTTTCCCACGAGTATTTAGTTGCTAGTTCAGATAACCTTATAATTTTTGTATTAGCAATATACAAAACAAATTTATCAAGCTATCAAGATACTTGTATAAAAAATAAATTTATCTTAAATAAGACAGATTATTACCTATGGGCAACGGATTAAATCTTTATGGGGCTTTGGACTCTAATCCGCTTTTTCTATTCGTAAATCATAATTATCCTCTAATTGAGCGCGATTGCTCATAGCATTAGTGGTTCTACATGAGTCTTTATAAGTTGATTAGAAAAATACTAATTAAGCATTTTTTAGTTTATTTATTGTATTAGGATGTTACAGAACTTTAGTCATATCAATAGATTCAGTATTTTTGCTCATTGATATAATCATTCTCACAATAATAGTATTGTCAATGACTAAAATGTTTTGATTTTGAAAAAGATAATTAAGTTTTTGAAACTATTTAAAAGGAGAATTGATATATTTAGCGCAGAAACTCAATTAAAATTTATATTGGAAAATTAATAATGGGATTCCTCATTTACCTATTTGTCTTGTTCTAGCGCTTATTTCTGTATTTATATAAGAGTTACGAGTAGTTATATGATCTTTATCCTTTTAGGGAGTTTATAAAAGAAGTATTTATTTTTAACTTTAAGTTTGGCTTTTTTTAAGGGTTGACACCTAAGCATAAATACTTTAAAAGTAGGATGTAGTAAATGCTACACAATCGTCCGATCTACCTTCTGATAGACCGCAGTACGACTCAAGCCATAGGACGGGGACTTGAGCAGATTTAGGAGCTGCATTATGGTAAAAATGTATTTCAATGGTAAGTCGTTCGTATATTGTAGAAAGCAAGAAGATAGGGCAATAAAGCTTATTTATAGAGGATCTAGTTACTTAAAAAAAGATTTCTAATCTTTTTGAGATATGGAATAAAAGTTTATTAAAGAGTCACTATTGAATTTATTAATTATCTTTTTGCAATACTAGAGATCAGAATTAACTTATTTCTTTGCTAAAAAAGTAATCCTTATAAATGATGATTTTTGGACAAGATAAAGACAAAATAAATGCGACTTTATTATCCCAATCTAATAAGTCTTTGAAAATAAATGTTTTTAATAAATTTGTAAGCTAATTTTTACTCTAAATTAGTAGAGATCTTTGCAAATGATGCCGTTATACTTATTTTTTATGAGTGTAGTATGCATATTATTGTTATTACTCTATTGAGTAATAGAGCAATTAAGATGAAAAAAACTAGATAATTTTTATTATTCATCACAAAAATATTTAAAAAGTTTTTAGACTTTTTTGATATGAATTTCAACTCGGTATTTTTTGATACTTTATAAGAAAAACTTATTGTGGATATATTTTTTGCCTATTAAAAAAATAATTTATTCGTATATTTGGTTACGAGAAATATTTGTATAAATTACTAATTTACAATCAGTTTTTATAATGGTTATGCAACCAATTTCTGAAGAACTTTACAAAAAAATACTTGAGAGTTCCAAAAAATGAGTAAGTTTTTAATTGCTTTATTAGCTTTAGATATAGGGGTTAGTCTGTCTAAAGTATTTATTTTTACCTGACTTAGAAAAAATGACTTTGTAAGATAGAGGCAAATCTTTAGTTTTAGATCTATTATTTCAAATGTACAATCTTGCTTCTTAAATATTTCTAAATAAAATTTGTTAATATGGAAAAAAACTAAAGTTAAATGCAAAATATAGATATTTCGTTAAATAAATTTTTAATTTTTGGTAAAAAGGTAAAAAAATATTTACCTTTCTTTATTGGATTTAAATTACTCACATTTACTGGCTTTCTAACTTATATGATGAATCGTTAATTAATTTTACATTCATAATTATTTAATTAAAATTTAGTGAATAAAGAAGAACGAACAAAAAGATTTAAGTCTTTGTCTAGTAGTGAGAGAAAGGCATTGATTTTAAAGAAGATGAAAATCATGGGAATAGAAGCTGGAAGCGGAGTACCTTATAAAAAATATGATAGTAAAGAGGTTTATGAATTAATTTACATTGCAAAACGTTTTCCAGAATTAATAGAAAATAAAAATAATAAAAATAATATTTAGTTTTATCTAATTACGTTATTTATATTTTTTCCCTTAATGCAGTAATAATTAATCCACCTATCAATCCTAGATTCATAAGGACCGGTCTCAGGTTGAAAGGAAATACATGAAAAATTATTGTTGTTGGAATAAGGAAAATTAATAAGAAGACTGAGCCAATTTTTTGATTTTCTCCAAATATAAAAAATCCCGATCCCAAGATAAGACATATAATGGCTCCCACTAATAGAATAGATGCAATTGGATCAGGAATACCTTTTGAAGAGATATATTCAACTGTTCTTTCAAACCCATTTATTTTGCTTGGTATGGCAGAGATAAAAATGGCAGAAATTGATACTCTTGAAAGAAAATCTAAAAAAGATTTTATACTTTTACTTTTGAAAATAAAAATCTTCATAATTTTAATACCAGAAACATCTTTGAATTTTCTTTAGAAATGCTAACGTAACCATAAGAATTTTATAGAGTTAGATAAATCTTTAAATAAGAATTAAGGCACTTTTTGAATTATCATTTTATTTTTATGCAATAATTTATCTTACTTGATTTGATAATGATTAAGACTTTACCTTTAACTTTATTTTTATTTCTTAGTTCTTTCATAGCTATTTATCCTTTAAGAAAAGAAAATATTGGCTTAATAAATTATTGTTATTCTCTAGAAAAGATACTTTCTAAAAATTCCTTAGAAAAAAACAAAAATATTTCTAAGAAATATAAAACCTTTGCAAACGATATTACTTCGTTTGGGACTAAAAAAACAAAAGGGGCATTAGTAAATAAGATGATTGATCAATATAAAGCTTCCAAAAAATTTTTTATTATAAATATTGTGCCTAATCAAATTTTTTGTTTGGCAGGATATTGGATCGAGGAGCTAAACCCAGGCACATTCCACTCTTTCTTCTATGAGATAAGCAAAGAAAAAATTAATCAATACAAAAATGTTAAAAAAGAATTTGATGAATTTCTGAATGACATTAATGACGAATATAAATATATAAAAAAAGAAATTAACAATTTCTTCTAGTAAATTAAAACCTTTTTCTAGTAGAAATACTTCATTTGCATTATTTATAAAAAATTATAAATAATGCCTTAATTAATGCACTATTATGAAACTCAAATTTACTAATTATTTTATTAATTTGTTCAATTTAGTTGACTTGATAGTTTGTCATTTTGCCTTTCTTGTCCCACCATAGACATAATTATTATGTTTTGAAATAATATTCCAACATTTTTTACAACAAAAAATCCAGTTTTTATGAATTATAGATTTAACCCTATATTGTACTAAATCTGGCTTTTTACATAAATCACATTTTTTCATTTACTTGAACTTTTGATTAATAAGTTTTAAAAATAAAATCGAGTATAAATTTTTAATATTCAGGAAAGGGATTTTAAATTTGCATTATATAAATGCTTTCTTCTTCAGCAAAGCGGTGGTTACGTAGAGTGCGAATCTTTCTTATAGAACTTTAAAGTATAGTAATTCAAAAATTTAAGTTTTAAAAATCCTCATAAACTTAATCCCCTTTACTACATCAAAAATTTTCAAAAATTTATTATACTATTGCATTAGAAATTTAAAAAGAAATTCACGATTATTATTTAATCAACTTTATTATTAATAAATATATTTTTTTACTATGAACATTTACTTATTTTGGATATTATTTTTAGCTTTATGGGCAATTGTTCCATTAATGATTATTAAGGGCAGAGTTGATGAATCACCCAAGATTAAAACCTCTCCAGATGTTAAGGTTAAGAAAAAAGGTTGGTTTTAAGGTAAAGTGTTTTTAATTTAATTTTTAAATTAGTTACAAGAAATAACTTGTTTATTTAAATTATTTATTAATACTGATGTAATGTTTCACTATTTAAGATTTGACAAAAGTTTTATAAAATTAGCTTAATTATTAAAATTTCTTCCTATTTTTTTCTAGGATAAATGTAAAGGGAGTTAAGTAAGAATTAAATAAGGATTCTTTATTGTTTTTAAAATAGTAGATCTATAAAATTATCTGAGAATTAATAACTATGAATAATTTAATTTAAATTCAAACTCTTCTAAACAGAGCTAGAATTCAATAGTTTAAATATAAAAATCTTTACTTAATTTATCCTTAGGTTTAAACTTAGGCTGAAAGTTAATCTTGTATATAAATGTCTGATATAAAAACACCTTGGGGTTCAATATCCTCAAAAGTTAGTTTATTCCCAATATACTATTTGCTATTTATTTATGGTTTCGTATACATATTACCTTTTGGCAAGAATTTTATGGGAACAACTTGGTTTGACTTATTAAAAAAAGAAGATGGACCTTTGGAGTGGTTGCAGTTTGCTCAGTTTTTTATTTCTTCTCTGATGGGCTTTTTTATTTTTTATAAGTCTAAAAAAAAGAAGTCAATAAATTCGTTGATTTGGTTATTTTTTAGTATGTTTTGCTTTTTGATTTCTGCTGAAGAAATAAGTTGGGGGGAGAGGATTACAGGTTTTACATTGAATTCTATATCTGATTTAAGTATTCAAGGTGAGACAAATTTTCATAATCTTCCTTTTTTTCATAATGTTCTCCTTGATCCACTATTACATGCCATATGCCTATTTTTAGGATGGGTGGGATGGAAGAAATGGCCTAATTTAACTTCTTTACCAAGTAGGAAATATAGCTTGTATTTTTTATTGGTGTCTTTATTTTTTGCTTACTATGATCTCTCGTGGGCTTCAACAGTTCAACATATAAGAAATGATCAAGAGATTTTTGAATTTCTCTTATCTACTGGAATCTTTTTGCATTTTTTTGAAGAATTTAAATTTCTAAAAAACCTAAAAAAATAATTTTTATATTTTCAAGAAATAATTAATAAATATTTTTTTCGGGTAAATCATTTTTACATTTAAAAATTATTTATTAAACGAAATTGAAATAATTGATATTTATTGAATAAATTTATATTTTATATTTTAATTTTTGAAAAACTATAGAGAGGTTTTTTTTAAGAAATAAAATCCACCAGATATAGATACTATTACTGGAAACCAAGCTGCAATTATTGGCGGAAGTAATCCCTTAACGCCAAACGAACTAAATATAAATGACATTACATAATAAACTAATATTAAGATTACACTTAATCCAAATCCCTGACTTTTTGAAGACCTTAAATTAGATTTACATCCTAAAATACTGCCTATCAATCCAAAAACCAAGCATGCACAAGGTAAGGTAAACTTTTCCTGTATTCTTACTTGAATCTTTCTAATTTGTTTTAGATCACCTATCTTTTTATAAATTCTTTCAGCCTCTAATGCTTCTTTTAATGACATATCGCTCGCATCCTTTGGGACTCTCGCAAGATCTAGTGGGCCTTCAACGAAAGGATATAGATATTCTTTGAATTTTATATTTGTTGTTTGGCCAAGAGAGTCAGTTGAAATAATGCTTCCATCTGTGAATACCCAAGAAGAATTATCTCTATCAAAGATTGCACTTCTCGCAGTAAGAATCTGTTTTATATTTACTCTAGAAAAGTCTAAAACTGTAACTTCTTTCAATATATTATTTTCATACCGAGAAGCATAAAAAATGTGAGTTAGGTATGTATTGATCTTGGTTGGCTTATTTGTGGGATCTATTCTTGATCCTTTTCTAGAGAAAATAATATTATTTTTACTTTTCCCTTGATTGAAAGAACTACCCATTCCTGATCTTAAAGTAGATTCGGCAAGTTTATTACTATTAGGAACTAAATTATCATTAAAATAAAAAGTTAATCCTGTCATGAAAATTGAAATTGCAATAGCGGGAGCTATGATTCTTGAAGTCTTAATCCCCAATGATCTTAAAGCTAATAATTCAGAATTAGCTGAAAGTTTTCCATAAGATAATAGCGTCGACAATAAAACAGCCATTGGAAATGATAAAACTAAAAAACTAGGAAGACTATAAATTAAAGCTTGTAATGCCTGTAATAGAGGTAAGCCATACTCAACTATTTTTCTTATTAAATCAAACATCACACCTACTGATAGAGAAATTACAGTAAAAGCTGAAATGGCAAATATCATGGGGGGTATTATTTGCCCTAGTAACCATCTATCTATTAAAGCTATGGAATACCAAGGAGTAATTATTTTGTGAAAAACTTTTTTAATTAGTGATTGGTTTGAAATTTTCAAAAGGATTTTATTTAATTTGTACTAACTTTTCTTGAATTATAAAATATCAATGATTTAGATACCAAAATTACATTTCTAATGAAAAAGAAATTTTTTATTGATCTCCAAAAAAAATATAAATAATTGAGAAACACTTGCGTTAAAGCAAAAAATTTGTTTTTTTAAAATAAACATTACATTAATGAAAAATAAAACTTTATTAGAAGAATGTAAGTGTTTACATTGCCAACAAAAATTAGAGCAAATTAATAATGCAAGATTATATTGGCACAAATTAAGTTTGAATAAGAGTTGAGCTTACTATTTCTAGCAAACTGTTCAAATATTTTTCATTATAAAATTGATTGATCTTCGATCTTTTTAGAAAAAAATAAAGTTTACCTTATCTTTTTATCTTATTGAAAAAGTTAAGAAATTACTTTTACTATTGATCTCTTTTGTAAATTATATTTTCCTTAAAAAAAGAATAATAAAAAAACATACGGGAATAAGTATGAAAACCATAGATATTTTTCTTATGAAATCTTTTTTATTTTAGAAATAAAATAGTATTAAGACACCTATTTCATCTCTTATATCGATGATTTTCTGCATAATCTATATCTACTAATTATTATATTGGAATGCGTTTAAAATTAAAAGAGCTTGCTAGTATCCCACCGGCAAGCTCATGACGACATAGTTAAATTCAGATTTTCTGATTTTAACCAGCTAAGCACTTCCTAAATGCTATAAACATTCTACTAAGTAAAATTACTTAGTGTGAGTATAAATGCTTATGATTTAGTGATTTTATATGAATTAAAAAATAATTTATTAATTTTTTTTCTGGCAATTAATTTTTAGGCAAAACTGTCACTATATTGACTCTTGAGTAATTACCAAAAAAGAATTTTATAGATTTTAATTTACATTTGTTAATATTTATGTTACTTTAGTTAACAATTATATTTAGGAAATGTCAAACTCAGGCGTTACAAATGAATCAGGCGGAAGACAAAATATGTTCCCTTCTGAAACCAGGCCTTACATAGATAAATCGGTATCATACGATGGATATCCTCAAAATGCAGAAAAAGTTAATGGCAGATGGGCTATGGTTGGCTTTATTGCATTATTAGGTGCTTACATAACTACAGGACAAATTATTCCAGGAATTTTCTAATTTATTTTTGAGAAACAAAAAAACCAAATAAATGTAATTGCATTAAGGCTAAATATTACCCCAAGAAATATGTAAGCAAATTTTTTGCCTATAAATGCGGTATCAGGTTCAAGCTTAACTCTCATGAAAACCTCAAATTGTCTTAAATACGATAACACTATCCATAAAATAAATTTTCTTATTACAGAAGAAAAAGAATTAATCTAAACTTTTTTTAAATTATCTTAATCAAATGATCCTCTGATAAAAAAGATTTTAACTTTTAATCTAATATTCTCTTCTAAAACCATTTCTAGTTTGAGTTATTCTTGCACTGATGTATGTTAGTAGAATTACCCAAAAAACAATTTCTAATCCCAAATTAGACATGAACTTTATACCTTATTAATAGAATATTTTAATTTTATTATTTTTATTGCGAAAGAGTTTTTATACTGATTTTCTGGAATATTAATTGCATTAATTATATGAATTTGATTTAGTTCAAAATTCAAAAATTTATTAGAATCTAATATTCATTTTTAAAAATAAAAAAACCGAATTCAAATAGAATCCGGTTTTTCGTTAGAGCTTTACCTAGATAAAACCTGGAATGATTTGACCTGTAGTTAGATATGCTCCCACAAGTGCTACGAAACCTAACATTGCAAATCTGCCATTAAGCTTTTCGGCAACAATTTTTTCTTTTTCTACAGCCTTGGATTCTGTTTTTTTCATTAGAACCAACCTGGTATGATCTGTCCAGTTGTTACATATGCACCAACTGCTGCAACAAAGCCTAACATTGCTGCCCAACCATTAAAACGTTCTGCTTCTGGAGTCATTTTTTTAAAGAATAATTTGTAAACAAATATAACATATATATTTACTTATGTAAAGAAAATCATGTAATTATTTCGGAATTGCTCTCTAAATAACATATTTGCGACAAATATGTATCAGTTTATACTTTGTTTTTAGATAAGAGTTTTGCTACTTTAATTTATTAATTTGAAAAGGAAATAAAATTTTAAAGTTTTTCTTTTAAAGAAGAAATCCTCATTTAGAAGTAATTTAAATTATTATATATCTAAGAGTCAGCTAGTAGGGATACAGGCTGACTCTTTTTCATGGGACTTTTTTGGGTTTAAAAATAAAAGTTTTTAGGAGTCAAATAATTGCTATTAATTAATTAGCTATACATAATTTAATGTCATTTGAAACTTTTTACATGCATTTTATTTTTGCTAGAGTACCCTCTCTATTAAGTTCTGATTTAATACTTTATATTGTTCCCGCACTTACAATCTCAATATTATTCTTTAGCTTTAAAATAATGTTCTTTAATACGCCAAAATTGAGAAAAGTTAAATAAAAAAGGATCTCAAAATATTTATTAATTTCATTGTATTTCCTAATTCTTTAAATTTTGGATAGAAGACTTTTTTTTCTGGCTACTAAAAGAAATACAAATTGCATTGGAGATGTACTTTCTAGCATTATAAAAAAAGGTGCATCAATACTGGAAATTGGAAGCGGAAGTGGAGAGCATGGAGTAGCCTTTCAAAAACGGTTTCCTGAAATAATTTGGCAAACAAGTGATCCAGAGTTATTGCATAGAAAAAGTATAATTTCTTGGATTGAGTATGAAAAATTAAATAAGAATATGCCTCAACCTATTGAGCTTGATGTAAGAGATATTCCTTGGAAAATTCCAATGAAGTTTGCCAACTCTTTGCAAGTTATAGTTTCTATAAATATGATTCATGTGGCACCTTGGTCGTGTACTAAAGCCCTCTTTAAGGGTTCAGGGAAAATACTTGATGTAGGGAAATTTTTGATATTATATGGGCCATTTAAAATTGGTAATAAGCATACAAATCAAAGCAATTATTTGTTCGATAATTCATTAAAATTACGAAATGATCTTTGGGGTATTAGAAATCTCGAGGAAGTTACTGAGGAAGCCAATAAAAATGGTTTTTTAAAAGAGGATGTTATTAGTATGCCGGCAAATAATTTTTTAATAATTTATAGAAAATTTTCTTGTTAAATCAAATCTAATATCAACTTGTATGAAAGATTATTTAATAACTCTTCAATCTGAAAGAATTCTACTCCACTCTTTATGTTTTTCATCTAAATCTGAAATTTCTTCACCTAAACGCAAGTATCTTTCTAATAATTCAACTTTTGTAAGTGTAATTTTCTCTGAATAAAATTTAATAGGTTGCTTACCATGTAAGTTGTCACCGCTCATAAGGACAATAATAATCAAATTACTTTTAAGATGAAATTTTGAATATTATTAATTCTTTTATATTCTTTACAGATTTGCGTAAAATATCGTGATAATTATCGTATTTATTATTTTTTTATTTTCTTTTACTATATGAAGATTGCCATATGTATTTTTCTGTATTGATGTCGGACTTCACTGCAATGCAATTGCAAGCAACATTCCATAAGGCTTTGTGGATTGGATCAGGATTGAAAAGATATACTTTTTTAAAAGCTTCTTTAATCAAAATAGTAGCCTTTTTGGCATGATAATGGGGGATTGTTGGACATACATGATGAACGACATGACTAGTACCAATATTATGATGCAGAAAATTAAGGATTTCACCGTAAGGTCTGTCAATAGATAAAAATGCTCCTCTCATAAACGAAAAGCCTTTATTTGAGAGATGGGGTACATCTGAATCAGTATGATGAAGCCATGTATAGACTACTAACCAACAGTTAACTACTAATAAAGGACAAAAATACAAAGCAATTACTGGGAATAATCCATATACTGAAATACAATAAAAAATGCTTAATAATGTTAAGGCTATACCAATATCTGATAACCAAACTTTTTTAGTCCATACTGATGGCCATAATACTTTTGAAAATGGTTTGATTGGCCAAAAATGATTTGAATTTCCATATTTAATACCCCCTGTACTTCCTGTAAGTAAATAAGCAGGCCAGCCAAATATTAGATGTAAAAAAAGCTGGAGAATTCCGTAATTTTTCTTGCCTAAGGAATTTGAAAAATTTAATTCTTTTTCTCCTCCAACCTTTTCTGTAACTCCATTCCCCTCGATGACTAATGGTACATGAGTTTCTCCATTTGTTACATTATTTGTGAATCGATGATGAACAGCATGAGATCGTTGCCAAGAAAAATAAGGAACTAGTAGTAATGAATGTATTAAATAACCAGTTATGGTTTCCAAAGTCTTGTTTTCAGAAAACGCTCCATGTCCACATTCATGCGCAATTACCCAGAATCCCATAGCAGTGGTGCCAGATAGTAATGCGTATATGATCCAAATTGGGATCATTTTTGGAGTAAATGGGATATGTAACCCTATTATTATTACTATCAATTGAATTAAAGATGATTGCAAAAGATACATAAAAGACGTTTTGGTATTGCTTTTAAAGTAGTGATTTGGGATCACATCCTTAAATTCTTTTATACTTGGAATATCACTATTCTCTATTGAGAGGGCTTGGCCTTTAAGACCTGAAAATTTTATTTTACTCAAATTTTTGTTAGATAAGAATTGTGTTAGATAAAAATTATTCTTCATAATATATTATCCATCAAAGGATCTTATAATGAAAAGTATTTTTATTTTTTTTTCAATAAAATTTTTTATGATTTTAATTTAATTTCAAATAAAGTAATTTGTGAGGAATTTTTTTATATTATTTCATCCCAATCTCTTTTTTTATCTATTTATTAATTATTTTTTCATGGTGGTCCTTGACTCTTCCTGATTGCTTAATTAATCTAAAGACCGCGTATATACCTTTTAGGTAAACCAGCTTGTTTACGTGGTTTTACTAAAATAGGTAAAACTATAACCCCTACAGTAAAAAGACAAATTGGAGCAACTACCATCAATATAGATTCTAGAGACATTTAAAATTTTGAATTTATTAATAAATAGCAAGATTTCTTTTAAAAGTCATGCGTATTTATATCTATTTTTTAGAGAGGATTTAAAATTTTTATAAAATATTAAGTAAAAAAGAAAAAAAGATTAAAAAATATCAGTTTTTTCATAATTCGTCCTAAAAAATTAACTGTAATTTAGGTATAAAGATTATTTATGGATAAAGAAAAAAAGTGGATGCTTATGACTTATTATTGTCCAACCCATGGTGATTCAAGTTTAGTACAGCCAATTCAACTAACAAAAAAAGAAATTAGTAAAACATTATTCAAAAAAGGTAGGAGTTCCAAAAATTAATTTTTTAAAATAAAACCTAAGATATTGTGAAAATGTTTATAAATTGGTAGATATTCTTGATTTTTTAAGTAGTTACATTAAGGTATTTAAATTTTGATACTAGTTTAAATTTATTCTTGTAATTAATAATTTTTAAATTTGATCAGAATCGCATGTTAATTCACATTGATTAAGTTCATTAGATGATAACTTCTCTAAAATTCTTAACATATCAACTTCCGAAAGCTCTCCATTAGAGTTCCATTTTAAAGTGGTTTTCCTTTGTGGTGAATTTTTTTTATTCATTTTCATCACCCCCCTTTAAATGAATTTCTAAACAACGAGTAATACATTCTTGATGACCATCCACAATACTGCATTCAGTAATACACTCAAAATATGAATTAATAGAATCTATTTCTGTATTTTGGTTGGATGAAACGAATGAATCATTCATGATATTGATATATTTATTTGGATTAGAGATATAGCACGAATTTATGTTCAATAATTTAATTTATTAAGTGAATTAGAAAAAATAAGTATTATTTACTAAACCTATATTTTAGGTTGTTTAACTTTCAAAAGATAGTTATAGAATTCTTTTACGTGAAAAAAGGAAACAACACTTTTTATTACTTAATATTATTTTATAAGGCAATCTTTCAAAAAATCAGCATAAAGACTGATTTACTTTTCAGTAATTTAATTAGATGATAAAAAAGTAAACTTTTTGCTTTTCAAATGAAATCAGTAATTAATTGGCTTTCGAAAATGTTAGAAAGTATGGCAAATGCTTTTATGCATCCTTTAAAGAATGACTTGCCTCCATCTATTGGTACTCATGCTTATAGCAGTATTCCTCTGAAAAGGAAATTGAGAAGAAGATTAAATTAGATATTAACTTATTGGAATTAATTTTTCATTTTTATTATCCCAAATAATATATCTAAAGCAGTTTGGAAAATCTCTTAATTTTAAGAACTTGGATTTTTGGAGCAAATGAATGTTTGCTTTATGACAAGCTCTTAAATTGTAATTTGGTATTCTCTCAGAGAGATGATGAATACTATGGAAGGATATATCTGCTAAAAACCAATTTAGCCAATTAGGAATATCTAAATTGCTACTTCCTAAAATCGCTGCATCGAAGACGTCCCAATTTTTTGTATTTTTAGCATATGCATCTTCATAGTTATGTTGTACGAAAAAAACACATATTAAGATTGCAGCTGATAATGTTAATACCACGGAATAAAACGATAAGAAAAAAATTAACCCCAACCATTTGCACATTAAAATCCAGCCAACTATTACGATTATGTTATTGATTATTAATTCAAATAGTTCATTAAAATTATCTCCATAATCAGAAAAAGGTGGTTTAACTCTTGAATTTATAGTTAAAAGGTTAGAAATTTCTTTGTTTTTTATTTTAATAAAAGTCTCTTCCAATATATCTTTAATTAAATTAAAAATAATAATAATCAATCCTAATCTAGGTTTTAAAACTAAGTAAAAAAAACCGCCAGGGAAAAGCATCATCCAGTTTCGACTTGCTTTATAAAATATTTGCTCTCTTTGTGTAAGAGAATTATAATCTTCAAGACTTAAAACATCGATCGGACCTTTGTAAATCTCCCAATTCCCATTATTTCTATGATGAAATGAGTGATCAATTGACCATGATTGTTGGGGAATTCCATTAACCAAGCCAAGTATAAATCCAAAAAAGCGGTTTAATTTCCTTTTTGTGAAAAGAGAATTATGGCCACAGTCATGCATTAATGAGAATGTTCTTGAAGAGAATAGAGTTAGAAGAAAAATAATAGGTATTAGTAAAAATCCCTTTATCAATAGTGAAAAAGGTTGATTTATTATTTGGTAGACGATTAACCAAATAGAAATTATTGGTAAAAGGGTAGAAATAATTTGAAATAGAGCTCTAAAGTTATTTCTTTCAAGATATGGTTTGATTAAAAAACTGCTTCTATTAACTTTGGACATATTTCTATGATTTATCTTATTAAAATAACATTTCTACATAGTATTGTTAATTTAGTAGATAATAAAAAATTTTGTTAATTATACTAAAGAATAAATTCTTTAGACATAGTCCTCAATTGATCTAAATTTAATCTTTCTAAGTAATTTATAAAATCGCTATGATTCGTAGTTGATTCTGGGTCTTTACTATCGTAAAGAAGGCTACTAGAAATTAATTCAATAAGATGATCTTTATCCATAATTCTTTATAGACCATAATTCCTTATTAAAAAATTAAGGTCTTGAATTCGAGATCATTAAGTCATTTCTGTAAAAGTAATTTTTATAGATTTTTTAATTCTTGTTCTATTTTTTCTAATCTTTCATTTAATTCTTTTCGTTCCTTAATTAAGGCTTTTTTCTTTTCTGCAAGCTCTTTATTTAAAGGCGAATTAAAATATTTTTGATACGAAACAAAAAAAACTGCTATTGCTACAGCAATACCGAGAGCACCAATTATTAAAATTGGAGATGAAGGAAAGTCATAAAATGGAATAGACAATGTTATTTAGTAAAAATAAATTCTAACTATCTCAAAAACAAAAGAATGAGTAATAAATACTTATTATCTAAAAGTTTTTTAGGTACTTAATTTATTTGTGTTACTAAAAATAAATAAAATTTATATTTAATTAATTCCTAAATAAGTAATTTTACAGCTGTCAAAAAAAGAATTAGTAATAATGATTAACCTAGTAAAGGTTTTTTCATGAGTAACTTCATAAATAAAAAACATCATAAAAATGAACCATGGTTTCAATGGTTAATCAGAGAACTTGATTCTATTGAAGCTTTTCAGGATTTCGACTCAGGAAAGAATCCAAGAGATGTTGCAGAGGAATTTATTTCTAGTAATAGTGATGCTATTGCAGAAGTTTTTGAGAATTTTGATGAAGGAGATAAAGATACGCTCGATCAATTTCTCAAATTAACCGAATGCGAGATGCATGTGTTTAGAAATCTTGAAAAACAAATAGAGTTAAGAAATAAGGTAAGATTTGTAGATTTTAAAAAAAAGAAAAAATAAAAAAGTTAATTTCTTTAAAAGCTTATTTTCCCATTACCAGTCTTTCTAAAGCCTAACCAGATGAACTACAAGATCCATCCGAAGATAGGTATTAAATTAATAAGGATCCATTTCCAATCTTTTCCAAAGTTACTGATTCTTCTTATATCTAGCTATTTGTGGAATGATACAAACTACTCCATAAGCGTTGAAAACGAACGTCTTCAAAAATATTGGCAAAGTTAATAAAGAAATTATTAGATTCGCTAATTGAACGAACCACCAGTCCTATTGTGATGTTAATCCTTTGAAGTCTGTAGCTTTAATCCAAAACTCTTAATATGCATTTCTAAAGTCATTAATCATTAACTAAAATTCAAAGAATTCAACACTACCAATTTAATTATCAGTTTATCAGAATGATATTTATTTACTAAATAGGATCAAATAAATTCATGTCATTTGAATCTTGTTTTGGGCTCTCATCTTGATTTGGTAAGGAACAGAATCCGTTTTTACAAATCATATTTTCTTTTGCAATACTTGTATTCTCTGAGAATATATTTTTATCATTTTTATTTGAAGATTCTTTCAGCATTTATATAAAATAAATCCAATATTAAATTGATAACTCAATTTAATTTGAAAAGCAACAAAATTAATATTATTTATTTACTTTTTTTGATTTGGTAAGTCTCTCCAAAATAGTGCCATTATGTAAATGAATAAAGATATAGAACAAATATAAAGTAAAGAATTTAGATGCATGTTTATTTATTAAAGTAATTACAAAGAGAAGGTCTTTCAGAAAAGTGATATCTATAGATTGTTAATTGTTTAACTTAGCAATCTCATAAATTCTAGTATTTATTTAAGTTTTTTATGCTTTTCCCAAAGGTTCGTAAGGAAAAGTTTTTGAAATTTAGGAATATATCTTTTTAGTTAGTAAAACTTATAAAACTAAGAGTTCTGTAAAACAAATTACAATTTTATATTTTCAATGTTTTTTGTAATATTCAAGATTTATCGTTCTTTATTTCTGTTAAAGCTTTTCTACCTTCTTTAATTGTTCTTAAGACAAGCCAGGATAGAGAAGAAATGATGAAAATGGTAAGTGTTATTAAGGAAATAAAAGTTGTATCAATAATTTTAGTCAATTTGCTGAAATTTTTTCTAAGCTTGAAATTTAAAATTCAAAAAATTTTTAAATGTTCGATCTAGAGTAAGCAGGTATAAGCATTCCACCATCTTGGTCGTCATTATTATCATCATCAAACCCACCACCAAGAAGTAATTCAATGATTACTAGTACAGCAATTGGGTAAAAACACCATAATATTGCTGTTAGGGGACTTATTGAGGAATAAGCTGAGTACATTTCTGACATATGTTGATATTAATCTAAAGAAACAACAATTGTGGATCTTTTGGGTGGTGTTATTAACTATTTCTATAAATATTTTTAAAAACATTTCTCTTTCCCACTAATAGATCTTTGGAATGTATTGATATTTTTATTCTTCAATATGATTTTAAATAACAATTTTCTTGAACTTATTGAGAAACTAATAATGACATAATGAATCGCATAACTGTTATTTTTTATACTTAACAATAATTGTACAATTTTGATTCAAAAACTATTATTTATCTTGATTTTATAAATTCTATGTTTTCTTTCACTTTTGATCCTTTGGCTGCGATATTTGGCATATCAGGAATAGTAGGCTTCTTTTTCTTCGTTTCTGCTGCTAAGGGAACTTCCAGTATCAATACAAAACCAAAAAAAGAATTAGATTAAAGGTGTTACTTTCAGAAGACTAAGTTGAGATTTTAAACCTAGTATTTTTAAAAGCCTTGTTAATTATTACTTATTCCATTGTCTAGAAATAAACTCAAGAAAATCTTTTAGGTCCTCTTCTGGACAATTTGTTTGTTGTTGTAAGTCAATGCAAATTTGCTTAATATTTGCATAGGCTTTATTTACTATTTCGTTTTTTTTGATAACCTCAAAATATTCTTGATCAGTAAAAGGCATAATATTAGGTCCCCTTTTGAAAATTATTTATTAAATATATTTTATCTGCATTGACTTAACAATAAAAAAGTAAAAATCCTTTTTTTTGATATTTAGCTACCCAACCGATAATGTTTTTTAATACTCTTGGTTATCTCCCACTCGCAGGAAAGTCCCGCTGGAAATTCAACAAGATCTCCAGCTTTAATCAAATAAATATCACCTTTTTGGGTATTTATTCTCGCTTGGCCTTCAATAATTAAGCAAATTTCCTTATTATCATAATTCCATTGAAATTTGCTTGGTTCACATTCCCAAATAGGCCAACTTTTGATTCCATACTGAATTATTACGCTTGCGCTACAAGGGGAAGTGATTAGGACTTTCACGAAATAGTTTGAATATTTTTTTTATTTTACAAATAAAGTAAATTTATATTTTCAAGAATTTGTATTTGTTTACTGTCTTTTATTTTTTTTGGTTTATCATAAAAAAAATTTAAATTTATGGATGAACTTTCTGTATTGTCAATTTCGTTATCTATAGCTTCTCTAGGGATATTTTTTTTATTTTTTGCGTCCAATGATGATGATGACCAAGATGGAGGTAAGTTGATTAAATCATTCGAAAGAATTAATTAATTTTAAGTAAATAGAAAATTTAATAAAGATTTATAACCTATAACGCCTGCATAAATGCAACTTAGAAAAATAACATAAACCTCAAATGTACCAAGTCTTTTTTTCTTTAAAATTTTCATAATTCTGAGTGTTTATAGGATAATTTTATTTAATCTAATTTCTATTAACATGAGTATTTTTTACATTAAATCTGAGATTAAAGAATTATTAATGTCAAGCCAAACAATAAAAAACAAGTAAAAAATATTATTTTTTTGGTAATTTCTCTTTCCTCATTCTTTGCAAAGAATAAGGCAATTACTGGTGATGTACTTAATAAAGCCCACCCTATTCCTATGGGAAGGGTTTTAAAAACAACTTGTTGTAGCAATATTCCTATATTGGTTCCAAAAAGTATTGAAAGCAAAAATCTTTTTTGTTGTTTTTTTTCAATGTTATTTAAGAAAAAATTAATATTAAATCTTTTTAGACTAATCAAAAAAATTATTGCACCCAATAATCTTATCTCAGTTGTAAGGAAAGGAGATAAATTGCTTTGAAGGAAAACCATCCTTGAAAAAAGACCTCCAAGAACTGCACATAAAACTGACAAAAAAGGAAAAGCAAAAATCTTAATGTTATTTTTTTCTGAGAAAGGTGCGTTTTCCTCTTTCAAATTATTACTTTTTTTGAGAATTATGAATAGCGAAATCGATACTATGATTATTCCAACCCATGATTTAGTTGTTAAATTTTCATTAATAAAAATTTCTCCTGACAAAGCAGCTATTAAGGGAGAGAGCGTTTCTATAGATAAAGTTTTTCTTGTGCCAATTGTTTGTAGTGACTTTAAATAGAAAGTATCACCTAAACCAATACCTATTATTCCACTTATTAGTAAGATAAATATGTGTTTTAATTCTGATACAGAACCTAGATTAATAAAAGCAGGTATAAAAACTAAAAAAGCTATTATATTTTTTATTAAATTTATATCTATTGATTTATATATTTGAGTTTGCGAGCGCCAAATAAAGCACGCATAAGTCCAAGATGTAGCAGCTCCTAAAGCAGAAAGGATTCCAATCAAAACGAATAATTTTTTGAAATTTTATTTTATAAATTGAGTAAATACTAAAAAGGATACATAAACAAGAATTAAAATCCCAGGTAAGTACTGAATTAATGATTTGAAATTATTTTTTTTCATATTTACTTTAAATAGTTTTTTTATTACTAGGGTACAAACTCTCTAACTTCTTTCTTCTTTGAACTTTCGCATTAATTCTTTCTTCTTTTTCCTTTTTCTTGATCTCATCATTTATCTTATTTTGTCGATATCCAAACCAAAGTAGAACCCAAATAACAGAAGTTATTAAAAGAAGAGCAGTATATTGACCAGTCATCGGAAAACTGGCCTCAGAATATTTAACGTAAGAAAATATTAAACTCATTTAATCAAGTTAAAGCATAAAAATAGCGACTGCGTTGATTTTTTAGAAATTTAAAAATTAGTGAATTGCAACTATTTATTATGTAGTTTTAAAGTTTTTTATTTATTTTTTTATGGTTTTTGCAGTAATTTTTCTTTGTTACTCCTTGCTATTATCAAATTGAAGCATATTAAATAATAAGTTTTTGGAACCTTTTGATTTAGCAGTTGTTGGAGGCGGTGCAGCCGGTTTTATGACAGCAATAACTGCTGCTGAAAATGGAGTAAAAAGAATAATAATTCTTGAAGGCACTTCAAAACTTATGGAGAAAGTAAGGATTAGTGGAGGGGGAAGATGTAACGTCACTAATGCGACATGGATACCAAATGAACTAGTTGAGAATTACCCCAGAGGTGGAATTCAGCTCTTAGAATCATTTAATCGTTTTGCTCCTGGCGATGTTTATGATTGGTTTGAGAAAAAAGGGTTAAAATTAAAAATTGAGGAAGATTTAAGAGTATTCCCAGTGTCTAATTCTTCTTCAGATGTTATTGATTGTTTGAGAAAAAGTGCTTTATCAAAAAACGTAGAGATATTAACAAAATTTTTTGTAAAAGAAATTTCAAAAACTCCAGATAATATATTCAATATTTTTAGTATTAAAAAAGCAAAGGTAACTGCAAAAAATATTATTCTTTCAACTGGAGGTAATCCAAGCGGATATAAATTAGCTCAAAATCTTGGACACAACATTGTTAAACCTGTACCATCGCTTTTTACTTTTTCTACAAAGGAAACTAATTTGGATGAATGTAGTGGGGTATCGATAAAGGGCATAGATATAGAAATTAAATTAAATAATAAGAATTTTCAAAATAGAGGCGATTTACTAATAACGCATTGGGGTTTTAGTGGGCCAGCAGTATTAAAACTTTCGTCAATTGCAGCAAGGGAACTTTATAACCAAAAATATAAATTTAATCTAATCATTAAATGGTCTGCTTTAAGTTATGAGGAGTTAAAAGAAAGAGTTAACTATTTAAGATTAAACAAAGGCAAGGTTAATCTAGTTAACAGCAGACCTGTTCCATTATTAACAAAAAGATTATGGATTTTTTTATTAAATAAAATAGGTATTGATAAAGAGAAAAAGTGGTCTGACTTATTGGCGGATGAAAGAGAGAAAATGATAAATATTCTAATGAGGGACAAATATATAATTTCAGGGAAAGGACCATTTGGAGAGGAATTTGTTACTTCCGGAGGCGTAAAAATTAATGAGGTTAATTTTAAAAGTATGGAGAGCTTAATTTGTCCAGGTTTATTTTTTTCTGGAGAGGTTTTGGATGTTGATGGGATCACTGGTGGATTTAATTTTCAACATTGTTGGACAAGTGGATGGATCGCTGGGATGGCAGTTTCAAAGTTAAATCAATAATAAATTAATAAGTAATAAATCAGTAAGTAACAATTCAATAAGTTTATCTTTTTTTTATTAAGTATTAGACGGAAAAAGTTTTTTGGAGAAACTTTAATTTTAAAGTTTTAATTATTGGTGAAGATTAATGCAGAATCTTGTATCAAAAAAAGAAGAAGAGGAAAGAAGATTAAAAGCTTTAGCAGAATATAGGATTTTGGGAACCAAGCCAGAATCATGTTATGACGATATTACAAAAATTGCTGCTACAACCTGTAATGTGCCTATTTCTTTAATGACTTTGGTAGACAAAGATAAACAATGGTTTAAATCCAAAATAGGACTTCAAATATCAGAAACTAGAAGAGATTGGTCTTTTTGTACACATGCAATAAAAGAAAATAGTCCATTAATTATTCATGATGCTTTCCAAGATGAAAGATTTATAAATAATCCATTGGTAACAGGAGATCCAAAGATTCGTTTTTATGCAGGTTTTCCCCTTAGAAATAGTGATGGCAATAAGCTTGGAACTCTGTGTGTAATAGACAGAAAGCCAGGAAATCTAAGTACACAACAATTTAATATTATGGAGTTATTATCCAAGCAAATAGTTTCATTTTTAGAGCTTAGAAAAAAGTCATTAAATTTGCTAGATGCGTTATCTAATTTGCATAAACAGGAAGGGATTTTATCTGTATGTTCATATTGCAGAGAAGTGAAGAATAAGGAGGGCGATTGGATGCATTTAGAAAAATATCTTTCGAAAATTAGTGATATTAGATTCAGTCATGGGGTTTGTGATAATTGTATGGAAAAACATTTCCCAGATGTAATCGAAGTGTGGAATAAAAAGGATTTTTTTGAAGATGGTCAAAAAAAGTTTTTAGAGTCCTAGAATAAATAAGTTGCTTTTTATTGTTTAATCTATTTTCTAAACAAATTCTTTATTTGGTGGTTAGTATTGTATAAATTTTGACTAAAAAATGTTATTAGGAACTTTATTAACAGGTGAGATTGCCAAAAGTGCAATAGTAGCATATGTTCATTATTTAGGAATTATATTGTGTTTTGGTTCTCTTTTATTTGAAAGATTAACTCTCAAAGTAGGTCTTAATAGAAATGAGACGATTTCAATGATAATTGCGGATGTGATCTATGGTTTGGCAGGAGTTGCAATATTAGTTACTGGGATTTTGCGTGTTAAGTATTTTGGTCAAGGAGGTGATTTTTATACAGGTAATCCTGTTTTTTGGATAAAGGTTTCTCTTTACATTCTGGTGGGATTACTTTCTTTATATCCAACAACAACCTATATTTTATGGGCCATTCCATTGAGTAAGAATAAGTTACCTGAAATATCTGAAAATCTAGTTAAGAGGTTCAGACTCATTATTACTACTGAGTTAGTGGGTTTCGCAACAATACCTTTGTTTGCCACTCTTATGGCTAGAGGTGTAGGTTTAGGTTGAAAAATTTATTTCTAGAAAGAAATTGTTTAATAAGTGCTAACAAACTATATAGATGGAGTTTAAGTTATAAGATTTCTAAATCTACAAAGGAAATTATTTTTATTGGTTTAAATCCATCATTATCTGATGAGGTTTTCTTAGATAATACAACAAAAAAGATTATCAAAATTTCTAAAAATAATAATTATGGCAAAGTAAAATTAATAAATTTATTTGCTCTTATTTCAAGCAAACCAGAAAAACTTTTTAATCATAAAAATCCTGTGGGTTATCGAAACAATAATCATATTTTTAAAAACTTAAAACACTGGTCTGAAAATAAAAATTGTGATTTATGGTTAGGTTGGGGTAATAAAGGAAAATTTCTGAATAGAAATAAAAGAATATCAAAAAAAATAATGCAATATAACTCAATTAGGAAAAATAATTTTGATAATCCTCTGGGACCGCTTTTAATTAAGAAAACGATCAAAAATAATCCAATACATCCTCTATACTGTTCTGATAATTCCATCCTCGTATCTTATTTTTAGGTATTAAGGCTAAAACGCAAACCAGTATTTTTAGCTATTCCATTAAATATGTGTTAATTTCTATTTGATAAGCTAACCTAATATGAAAATTTCAAAGCAATTAAATAAACTAAAAAACTTGAATGTTGAAGCTGAAAAATGTTCCACAAGAGAAGAAGCAAAAAAAATAATTAGTAAAGCAAATAAAGCACAAAGTAAAATTAACAAATAAATAAAAAGTAATTTCACTTATTCATAATTTATAATCGTCAAAAATATTTAATTTATAGAATCACACCATATTTATTTCATAGTATTAATGTCTTTGAGAATAATTAAAATAAGGAAATCTCACGAAAGATTTAGATCTACTAGAGAATGGCTTAATTCGATGCATTCATTTTCTTTCGCAGAGCATAAAGATTCAAAATGGGATAATTTTGGGAAAATTAGAGTTATAAACGAAGATATTATTTCTCCTAATGCAGGATTTAATACACATTCTCATGCAAATATGGAAATTATTACTGTCGTAATAAAAGGAGCAATAACTCATAGAGACTCGTTAAACAATCTTGGAAAAATTCACAAAGATGAAGTACAAGTTATGTCTGCAGGTACTGGAATCTCTCATAGCGAGAAAAATGAAGAAAATGAGACCTGTAAGTTGTTCCAGATTTGGATATACCCTCAAAAAGAAAATATCAAACCTCGATATGATCAAATTTCATTAAATGAAAAGTTGTGGGACAATCTTATTTTTAATTACAAAGAGGGTAAAAATAATAAGCTTTCTCTGAATCAAAATATCTCTTTATGGCGTTGTAAATACAAGCCAATTAAAGAGAAAAAATTGCCATTAAAAATCGATAAATATAATTGGATACAAATAATAGAGGGTAATCTTTTATTAAAAAGTAAAGACTCAAATTATAACATAACTCTCGAATCTGGAGATGGCTTGGGTTTTGAAGTTAATTATTATGATGAAATCTCTATAGATACTGAAAAAGACCTAGATTTTCTCTTATTTTCGATGCCTTCCTTATAAAATACCTGTTACTTTTACCCATCAACTCCTTTATTAAATGCATTTAAGGCTTGCAAAGCCATATTAAGGTGAACTTCCATAGCACCAAGTGCAATTAAAGAATTTGGTGATTTATCTTTTAGTAAATTCTCTTTTCTTTTTGATAATTCATTAACTACCTCCTTAGTTGAAGCTTCCCAATTGTTTATTAACTCTTCAAATTCTTTTTTTTCGGGGCTCTCTATTTCTGCTAATTCATCAGAAAAATGAGAATCCTTTTGAGCCTTTAGCATCAAGTAACTTAATTTTTTATGACTTATTGCGTGAGGTAAATTGTTAGATTCACTCATTGCTGATAGTTAATTTATAATCAAATCTAACTAATTAAGTGAATATTTGCTAGAGGGAAGACGGTTGTGATGACCGACCTGAAAATTACAAAATGATACTTGAACAAAAAATGGATTTATTAACCTTTAATTTTTCACGTATTAGTTTCTTGAAATAATCTCCACGCTCTTCATAATTTTTAAATTGATCAAAGCTAGAGCATGAAGGTGAGAATAATAATGTTCCAACCCTATTATTTTGTAAATAATGAAAAACAAAATTTAAAAGCTCTTTTAGTTCTGAAAATATAAAAATATTTTTTTTAAATCCTTCATTAATAAGAGCCATTTTTAGGACTTTTGAGCTTTCTCCAAAAAGGAAAACACATTTAACTTTTTTCTTTAGAACTTTTATCCACTCACTATATTCATTGCCTTTTAATCTACCACCAGCAATGATTATTATTTGCCCTTCAATTGAACTTATTCCTGCAATAGATGAGTCAAAATTTGTAGCTTTACTATCATTAATTATTTCCAGATCATTATTTTTATAAATTGTTTCCATCCTATGGGGTAATTGTTTGTAATTAGTCAAAGAATCTTTAATCTTCTTTCCAGATAATCCAACTTTTCTTGCTGCTGCAATTACCAATAAAAGATTTTGAAGATTATGTATTCCTTTTAAAGAAAAATGTTCAAGTTTGAATAATTTTTTTCCTTTCTCAAAAATGTATCCTTGATCATCTATCCAATAATCGCATTTAATAAAATTTGATTTATCGAAACTAGTTGTTATCCAAACCCCACTTGATAGCGAACTGTAGTGATTTCTTAGGTTTTTATCGTCATAATTATAAATTCTAAAATCAGATTTTTCTAGCAAGCTTTTTTTTATGTTGAAATAGTTTTCAAGTGTTTTATGTCTTTCAAGATGATCTTCTGTGAATGTTGTCCATATCCCAATATTAGGTTTTACTTCTGGAGATATTTCTATTTGATAACTGCTTAATTCAGCTACAACCCAATCAATTTTCTCATTTTTATTGGAGTGAGCATATTTACATAAAGGTGTACCAATGTTCCCTGCAAAAGGAGCATATAATCCATTATCGCAGAGTATATGGCTTAGTAGATGAGTAACAGTAGTCTTGCCATTAGTGCCAGTAATACCTATCCAATTTGTGTCTTTTAAAATTTCCCATGCAACATTTATTTCTCCAATTACTTTAATTCCCTTTTTTTTTAATTCAATAATAGTTACATGGTCATAAGGTATTGATGGACTTACAACAACAGATTCGATCTCTTTCACAAAAGGTTGAATTTCTTCAAATACAAATTCTTTATTCAGAGAAACTAGTATATTAAGCTCTTCTAATTCTGTTTTTCTTTCTAAGAATTCTATCCCATCTTTACTTTCCCAAACAATTACTCTCTTCTTGATGCTTCTCAAATACTTGGCAGCCCAAAATCCAGATTTGCCTAATCCAATTACAAGATTAATATTTCTTTTACTTGAATGATTATCTATCATTAAATTTATAATTACATCTATATTAATTGTGTTTAAGGGGTAATTCAATCATGAGATCTTTCTTAAGTTTTTATAGTATTCGACAAAGAAAAGTTAATTAATGGAAGATAATACTGCAAAATATTGGTTCTCTTGGTTCTATGAAAAGTGGGAGAAAAATGCTCCAGGTGAATTAATTGAACAGGGTTTAAGTCCTTCTCAGATTGCTGAGCGCTTTGTTAATGAAAACCATGATAGTTTGATTAAATTGTCAAAAAAAATTGATGAAAAAAATTATGATGCCCTAACAGAATTTATGAAACTCTCAGAGAGTGAATTACATATCTTGAAGTATTTTCTAAAGTTAGTAAAAATGAAAAATTTATAAGAAGTTATTAAGTATTTCAAGGCTTTTCTCCCATAAATTTTTTCTTTCTTTTTTATTCAGGGCGAAAGTAGAAGTAGGGGATAGTTTTGGATGACCTCTGAAATTAAATCTAGGACCATAATGATCACCGCCTCTTGCGTCTGGTGAAGTAGCTGCAAAAAGTTGAGGTAAAGCACCCATCTCAGCAGTTTGAAAAATAGGGCTAAATAATTCCAAGGAGAATGTTTCTAATGGACTTGGGTTAGGTTTTTGAGCAGTAAAGAGATTTGTTTTTGCAATTCCTGGGTGAGCAGCTAAAGAAAGTATATTTTTGTGCTTTAAATTCTCATTTAGTTCCAAAGCAAACATTACATTTGCCAATTTGCTATTTGAGTAAGATTCCCATTTATTGTAATAGTTCTCGGCTTTCAGATTTTTCCAACCAACTTTTCCAAAAAATTGTGCACCGGAAGTAACCGTTACTATTCTAGATTCTTCTTTTTTTTCAATAATTGGAAGTAGCTTTAGGGTCAAAAGCATGTGAGCTAAATGATTAACTGCAAATTGTATTTCATATCCCTGGGCACTAAAAGTTTTAGGCGGATGCATAATGCCTGCATTATTTATTAATAAATCCAAATTTTCAAAATTATCAAATATTTTGGATTGAACTTCAACAATATTTCTTAAATCTGACAGATCTAATTCTAAGGGTGTAAATATTCCTACAGGATTAAGCCCTTTAAGTTTTTTGATAGTTTGATTAGCTTTTTCAAGCGATCTACAAGCTATAACAACATGAGCATTTTTTTCAGCTAAGGCCTTTGCAGTGTAGTATCCAAGACCACTATTTGCCCCAGTAATTAGTGCAGTTTTGCCCTTAAGGTTTGGAATATTAGATGTTCCCCAGTTAGAGATTTTAGGTCTTGAAATAGTGGCAGTCATTTAGTAATCCTGCAAATTGCTTTGGAATTTAACCAAAATTTATTTATTGTTCCACTGTAAATACTGGAAGTCAGTATCGTGAGCTCTTTTTGAAGGTACTATTTAATATTATTTTTCAATTGCATATTGCCATTCGTTATTTTGAGATAGACTTTTCTCTCTGAGTAACTGTAATTTCCTACTATTTATTTTAATAACTATCCCATTAGTTGGATACTTCGCGAATATTTTTCTCTCTAACCAATTTTTTTTATATATTTGGATTTCGCTTGTATGATTTGTGAAGTAACTCTCAGGGGTGCTGAAGCCACATTTTTTAAGATAGTTAAGGGTTTCGTATTGATTAAGTCTTCCATTAAGTATTTGGAAACAGCAAAAGCTGAGACTTTTTCCAATGCCTTGATTATTGAGGTATTTTCTTGTAATTCTTTGGGAAATGCCGGCAACTTGGTTTGTAGCGAATAGTTCACCTCTAATTTGAAAATCTCGTTTGATAGGAATACAATCTGGGACATTTTTAATTTGTTTAATTTTGCTTGAGACATCAAATCCTTTTTTTGTAATAGCTTTATCAAAATTTCCATCTATATATCTAATTGCAATAGCACAGCCATCAATTTTTGGTTGAATGCTTAATCTTGTTTTTGTGAATAAACTTTCCAAAAATACTTTGTAGTTTTCTTTAGCTAATTTTGGCAAAGGTTTATTATTTTTTTGATTAAAATAGTTAGGTTCTGGATCAACAGGGATAAAGAGCTTTTCAAGTTGCTTAAATGCATTATCCGAAATTATGCCTTCACCTATTCTGTATTGTGCATCTAGATACTTAACATCTCTCACTAATAAATTATTCATAATAATTTTGATAAATACTTAAAAATCTTTTAAAAAAAATCATTTAAATAAAGATTTGAAAATTAAAACTAAATTTAAAGAGTAATTAATAACTAAATATCTTCCTACGCTGAGAGCGATATGAGAGTATAAAATGTACAGATTATGAGTTTAAATTAAATACTTTTATCAAACATATTTACGTAAACGTGAAATAGTAAATATTAAGGATTAATTTGCAGGCTAATTTTTGAAATTTTTATCAATATAAAAAAAAATTTTTTAGAGTTATCAGAAAATGTCATTTTTATTAGAAGCTCAAAGTATCTGGGACAATTTTGCGAAATATAAGATTAATGATTATGCAAAATTAAGAAATTTTGATTTTGGACCAAATAACGAAAGTTCAGTTTCAAAATTATCACCTTTCATTACGCATAGAATATTATCGGAATATGATCTGATTCATGATATTAAATGTAAGTATAAAATCAAAAATTCAACTAAATTTGTTGAAGAAATATTTTGGAGAGTTTACTGGAAAGGTTGGATGGAAAATAGACCTCAAGTCTGGCGAAATTTTATTTCAGGAAAACATTTTGATTTTGATTATGAGCTTTATAAAAGTGCAATTAATGGAAATACAGATATAGATTTTTTTAATTCTTGGGTACTTGAATTAAAGCAGCACAACTATTTGCATAACCATACAAGAATGTGGTTTGCGAGTACATGGATATTTAATTTAGGTCTCCCATGGCAATTGGGAGCAAAGTTTTTCTTTGAATATCTTTTTGATGGTGATGCCGCATCTAATCTTCTTAGCTGGAGATGGGTCGGAGGATTGCAGACTAAGGGAAAGCAATATCTTTTTTCTTCTTCAAACCTTAGAAAGTTTTCAAACAATAGATTTAATCCAGAAAAAATTATTAATAAACAAATTTTTCTTGAGGAATCGAATCAAATACCTTTAGAAGATGAGATTTTTAAAAATGATATGGATCCTAAATCTGATTATCTGATTATGTTTGAAAATGATCTACACCTTGCAACCCTTAAAAATTTGCTTCCAAGCTATAAAAAAGTATTTATTATCCTTCTAAAGAATGAACAAAGACAAATTAAACTGTCTGAATCTGTTCTGAAATTTAAACAAGATTTGGTCTCTGAAATTGTAGAGCTTTTTAATAATGTTGAACAGATTGATCCTTATTCAATGGAAATTATTTTTAAAAATACTAAAGAAATTGACATAATTTATCCCGGAGTGGGAGAAAATTATGATTTTATAACTGAGTTCAAAAATTTATATAGTAAAAAAATCTTTAATCTTGTGAGAGAAGAAGATTTATTTGCATGGAAATTTGCTAAAAAGGGCTTTTTTAAATTTAAAGAAAATATTCCCAAAATCAATCAGCAAATATTCGAAAACTATTCAAAAAATAATTTATAACTTTTTTGGATATTTGATAAGAAAAAGAATCCTATAGGTAGGTAAGTATAAATACTTAATTACTCGCGACTTTTGCTGTTTAATCCACGATGGATAATGTGACTAGTTATTTTTACTTAAGGATAATTTTTTTATAGTGCTTTCAACAATTCTTACTAAATCGTTTAGCAAAGATACTGCTTTATTAATTCTTAGAGTTATAACTGGAACTGTTCTTATTCATCATGGTTATGAAAAATTAGCAAATATAGAAAATTTTGCTGATGCTTTTGTCAGACCATTACATCTCCCATTTCCAATATTTTTATCATACATAGCGGCATTTTCGGAAATAGGGGGTAGTTGGTTATTAATTATAGGCTTAGCTACAAGATTCGGTGCTTTAGCAATTGTTGGAACAATTTCTGTCGCCATATACCACGCACTTGTTACTTCAGGTTTTAATATTTTTTTACTAGAGCTTTTACTTTTATATTTCGCTTCAGCAACTTCAATTGCTTTAACAGGGCCTGGCAATTTTTCATTAGATGAAGTGATTATCAGAATCTTGAAATCAGAAGAAGAAGACGAAAGTATTTCTTCAGCAACATCCAAAATTTCTAAGAAAGTTGAATTGAAAGAAGAAACAAGCAAAGGTGGCTTATTTCAATTTCTTCAAGCGAACATACTTTCAGATACCTCAAGCTAATTTTTTAGGATAAAGACTATTGATCAGCGCTAACCTTTTACGATAGCTGTTTCTTTTCTCGAGTTTTATCTTAATAGTTGCTTCAGAAAGACTGATAAACAGTCCTATTGCAGTCACCCAAGATAAAAAAATAAAAGGGTTTTCTGGAATTTCTGAGAAATTCATATCAATTTTACTTCTTTTTTAAAACTGACTGATCAGTAAATGTTTTTCAACCTAAATATACAAATTAGAAATATTTAAGGATTGATTTCAACTTTTTCCCATTTCATAAACTTTTCCCAAAGATATCTTTTATGAATAGGCTTTTCTAATTTAAGAAGATCTACTGAATCAATTTCAAAATTTAGAACTACAAAATTTTCTGACTTGGGTAGATTGTGTAATATTTCAAAATTAGATTGAATTTTTGGGTTTAGTTTCTCTCCAGGGGATCCCCAAAACCAAGAAGATTTTGATTTTTCTGATAATGAATCCCAATAGTTTTTATTATCGTACAATTCACGAATTTTTCCTTTGAATCTATATTGTGATTTGGTTTTCAAAAAGAGCCATAATATTTCTGCATTAGGGTTAGATTTTAAATGCCCAATTTTTTCACTTCTTCTATCTGTAAAAATAATCATAGAACTATCTTTATGCCATCCTCTGAAAACAACTGTTCTTAATCTCGGCTCATTTTCTTTGCTAACTGTTGCAAGCTGTATCCACTTATTAGAGGGTGATTTGCCTTCTTTCTTTCTAGAAAATTTTAAATCTTGTCTCCAGCTTGGTAAGTTATTTTCAAGCATTTAATTTAGGTAAAATAAGGCCACTTTTCTTTTTGTATTCTTCGAATGCACCATATTTTGAGAGCGATTTATCTTTTTTTATCATTCTTGGCAGAAAAACTATAAAGAAAAATATTACAAGAACTACAAATGGAATGATACTCAATGAAAGGATTGCGAATGATAGATAAATAAGTATTTCTCCTAGGTAATTTGTATTCCTTACATTTTTGAAAAAACCTTCTTTAATTAAATCTTTTTTTAATTTAAGAGAAAAATATTTTTGGGCATCACTAGCAAAGTGTAAAAACACACCAATTATGTTAATAGATACAGATGCAGCTATTATGATATTTGGAACAGATTTCTGAGATGAGATAAGAATGAAGGGAGCTACCCAGTAACTTCCAAGGAAAATAAAGCCAGTAATTGAAGTTAAAAAATTGATTTTTTCTTTAAAATAAGGATCTGGGAATATTTTTTCTTTTAGAAGCCAAAGGAATCCATAAGTACCATGAAGAGCTAAATAAATGTAGGGAGCGATAGTAAAGTTATCGAAAAAAATCATAAGCCCTATTACTACAAATGCTGTGAGCCCCTTATGAAGATTAATTATTTGATTAAGTTTCATCTTTTTTAATAATCTAAAAAATGAAATTATTTTCTGTGGATATAAGCTAGGCCGTCAATAGTTGTGATGGGCGATACTGGATTCGAACCAGTGGCCACTACCGTGTCGAGGTAGTGCTCTACCACTGAGCTAATCGCCCAAATTGAAGAATTATAAATCCCCCTTATAAGAAAATAGCAGGTTAAAGTTTCATTTTCTAAGTAATTTAACTTTCCATCTTTCTCTTTTAGTGATTTCTAAATTTAGAATTTCGATAAATCCTTTTTTTTCTAGTTCTAGTTTGTCGCCAATTTTTAAATTAATAGTTGGCTTATTAACTTTGCCTCCATTTAATTTGAGCATTCCATTTTCAATTCTTTCAATAATTTTGGTTCGCGATATTCTAAAACCTGCTGAAGCTATAGCGTCTAATCTTGTTGAGGCTTCTACTGTATTAATAAATTTTTTTGTTCTTCCTGAGGGTATTTGTAGTTCATCTATATCAACTAAATTAAGTTTTACTTTTACGTCTCTCAAATAAAAAATCTTTTCATCTAGATGCTCAGTATCTGAATTATCAATTATCCCTTGTGCCCCCCTATCGCCAATAGTCCATATATCTCCTACTTTTACTTCATTTAACCCATTTTCAATTAAGAGAGATCTAAAGTCTTCTTGTGTAGCATTATCAAATAAAAAATTGCCATAAATTTTTATCCCTTGCGCAGGAAAATTACTTTTAAGCACGTCCTCTTCAGGAATATTATCCCCTCTAAAGCAAGCTATTCTAGATCTTTGAGCAGAGGAGAAGCCTCCATAAATAAAAAATTTGAAATCATTTAAATTTTCAAAATCTTTTAAGATCTCTTCGCAAACATAAGTTGAATTAAATCCAGTCCAATAAGTTTCCCAGTGTTTGTAAGCTAAGTTAGCAATATTTATTAATTCCTCAGCTTCTTTTTTGTAGTTTGAATTTATTAAGATTCCTTTTAAATCAATCATTTAGCCTTCTAAAAAAAATATATCTTTTGCCTCTGATTGCTTTATCAAAGCCCAAGGTAATTCAGTTCCAATTTGATTTTCAAGTAGAACAAGCCATTTACCCTCTTTATTCAAATTAATAATTGATCTCAACTCTTTATTTCTATTTAAGTTGATACTTGAAGAAGAAACAATGCTTCCTAAATAACCTGAACCCATTCCTAAGAGACCACCAATTAATGATTCCCCGATGTTATTTAAACCAAGAAAGCTGAAGGTAGTTAAATTTGTCATATTAGAAAAAGCTATTCCAGCTATAAAACCAAATGGCATTAGCCATCTACTCATATCTTTTTGTCTAATCTTTCTATCAAGTTTAGGATTTAAAATTCTAATATCTTCAAAATTTTGAGATTTGAATAGGATATTTGTTTTCGCATCTAGCAATTTGGTTTCTTCTGATGTTATTTTTTCACTTATTGGTGGGATCAAAATAGCTTCAGAGAGCATCACTGATTTTTCTTTGAAAACATCAAATAGTTGGACACATTTATCGATGTCTTCAAATATCACAATACTTTTTGTCAAATTTCAATCCTCAACTGTTTGTGTGTTATTCAAATTAATAAAATAAGATACATACACTATAGATTAAGTTAAAGTAAAAGATTAAAGAACCAATCTTAAATGACAAAAGTTCTCATTACAGATCCAATTGATCAAACAGGAATCGATATTCTCTCACAAGTTGCTCAGGTTGATCAAAAGATAGGAATCTCAGAAACTGAATTGGCTTCCATTATTGGAGATTATGATGCTTTAATGATTCGCTCTGGTACTCAAGTGACTCAAGAAATTATTAATTCTTCAAATAAACTGAGAATTATTGGAAGAGCGGGAGTTGGAGTCGACAATGTAGATGTTAAGGCTGCTACGCAAAAAGGAGTACTTGTAGTTAATTCTCCAGGAGGTAATACTATAGCGGCTGCTGAGCACACTATAGCAATGATGTTGGCCTTATCTAGACATATTCCAGTTGCTAATAGCAGTACGTTATTGGGTAAATGGGAAAGAAAGAAATTTGTTGGGAATGAGCTTTATAAGAAAAAATTAGGTGTGGTAGGTTTAGGGAAAATTGGTGCTCATGTAGCGAAAGTTGCTAATGCATTGGGAATGGAAGTTTACGGATATGATCCCTTTGTTTCAAATGAAAGAGCTCAACAAATACAAGTTAAACTATCTGAACTAGAGGATTTATTTCAACAATCTGATTACGTAACTTTGCATTTACCTCGCACACCAGAGACAGAGAATTTAGTAAATATGGATGTGCTTAAAAGTATGAAAAGTAGCGCAAAATTAATTAATTGTGCTCGAGGAGGCTTGATTGACGAAGAAGCATTGTCAGAAGCTTTAAATAAATCATTGATTGGAGGCGCTGCAATAGATGTCTTTTCTAAAGAACCTTTGGAATCTAATTCGCCACTTTTGAAGGTTGAAAAGAATCTTATTCTTACCCCTCACTTAGGAGCATCTACTCGGGAAGCTCAAGAAAATGTAGCTGTTGATGTAGCAGAACAAATAAGAGATGTCTTGCTTGGCTTATCTGCTAGAACTGCAGTAAACATACCAGGTTTGAGCCCTGATATTATGGATAGTCTGAAACCTCATTTACAGTTGGCTGAAACAATGGGTCTGCTTATAAGCCAGCTTTCAGGTGGACAGATTCAAAAACTAGAGGTGAAGCTTCAAGGCGAATTTGTGCAACATCCTTCCCAACCATTAATAATTGCCAGTCTAAAAGGACTTCTAAGTAAAGCTTTGGGAGATAGGATAAATTATGTGAACGCCTCTCTAGAAGCAGATTCGAGGGGCATTACAGTTGTCGAAAGTAAAGATGAGGCAAGACCTGAATTTGCTAGCGGGTCGCTTCAGTTAACTACTTATGGAGATAATGGGGACCATAGCGTAGCAGGAAGCATTTTTGCTGATGGAGAATTAAGAATTATTAGTATTGATCAATACCCAGTCAACGTATCGCCAAGCAGATATATGTTGGTTACGAGGCACAGGGATATGCCTGGCATTATTGGCAAGCTGGGGTCCTTATTAGGTAGCAACAACGTAAATATTGCCTCAATGCAAGTTGGGCGCAAAATTGTTAGAGGTGAAGCTGTTATGGTTCTAAGTATTGATGATCCAATACCTAATAAGTTGCTTGATACCATAATTGAAGTTGAGGGAATTACCAATGCTAATCCAGTTACTCTATAAAAAGGCTTGCTTTGTTCATGGCAATTAAAAATTGGTATAAACTAACTTTTCTTATAGAAAGTGATTCAGAAGAAATTATTATTTGGAAATTAAATGAGCTGGGAATAATTAGTTTTTCATTTGAGTATTTAATTAAAAATAAAAATAATAAAAAGGTGAACATATGGCTTCCAATTGATGATTGGGGAGAGAGTTCTAGAAGTGGTTTGGAAAAAATAATTAGCAAACTTCTAAACATTAATGCCCCTAACAATCAATTTTTTGACTGGATTATTATTAAAGAGGAGGATTGGTTGACAAGCTGGAAGAAATATTGGGCGCCTGAATTAGTAGGAAATCATTTTTTAATATTGCCTTGTTGGATGAATATAAATGAAAAATTTAAAGATAAAAAAATCATAAAAATTGATCCTGGAGCAGCCTTTGGTACGGGAAGTCATCCTTCGACTTATCTTTGCTTGGAAAAAATGGAGAATATTTTATTTTCTGATAAAAAGGTGTTAGATATTGGGAGTGGTAGCGGGATTTTGAGTGTCGCCGCAAGATTGCTTGGCGCTAAAGAGGTTTGTGCAGTAGATAATGATTATTTAGCTATAAATTCAACTAACTCTAATTTTCAACTAAATTTCGGTAATTTAAAAAACTTCAATACATATTTGGGATCTTTTAATGAGTTAATTTTAAAAAATCAACTCAAACAATTTGATGTTGTTTTATGCAATATTCTTGCTGAAGTAATAAAAGAAATGATTCCAAATATTTATAAGTGCTTGAGAAACAATGGGGAAGTCATTTTAAGTGGAATTCTGAATTCGCAAAAAGATGAAATTATAAAAATATTAATTCAGAATGACTTGAAATTATTGGATGTATCAACTAGAAAAGATTGGGCATGTATTTCTGCGCAAAAAGCCAGCGATCAAACCTAAGTATAAGTTTTTCTTATAAATTCTCATTAATACATTTTATTGTGTCATTTTTTACTTCAAAATCTCACATATCGACCCAATCGATGTTAAAAATGTAGTTATTAGGTATTAACTACCAACAATTTTTTTTTTTAAATGGCTTCTTTCAAAGTTACACTCATCAACGAAGGTGAAGGTCTTAATTCAACTATCGAAGTACCTGATGACCAGTACATCCTTGATGCTGCTGAAGAGCAAGGTATAGACCTTCCTTATTCCTGCAGAGCTGGAGCATGTTCAACATGTGCTGGAAAAGTTACTTCAGGTAGTGTTGATCAATCAGATCAAAGTTTCTTGGATGATGACCAACTAGAAGCTGGTTTTGTACTTACATGTGTTGCTTATCCAACATCTGACGTAACAATTACAACTCATGCTGAGGAAGAATTGTATTAATTATAAAAAATTAACTTTTCTAAGTTGATTATTTATTATTTCTCTGCCACCCTCTGTAAAGGTGGCTTTTTTTTATGGATGAATAAATTTGAATTTTTCAAGACTGGTAGTGTTCAATCAAGTTATGGAGGTCAGTACAGTTATAGGGTAATTGGACCATGTTGCAGACTATATGATAGGGAAGAGTTACCCTGGCCCTGTTCAAGACTCGCTTGGAGAAGTAAGGAGCCTAGTTGGAGAAGAATAGGCTCTAGGTTCGTTGCTGATATGGCTTCACGAAAATGCCCATCTTACTCAGTTCAGATTTTGGAGCCTGGATCAAAACCTGTTGAAACAGTTATAACTTTTTTTTCGAAGAAATTTTCTTCTGATATACAAGAATGGTGGTATAGCAAAAAACCAGACTCAAAAGAGCCTGGTAATATCTTCCCATCTGAAGTTAGTTAGCTTTAAATTTTATGCTTTTGGCTTTGGTGGCATGTAACCTTTTAAGCCAGTGCATTCAAGACTATCAATTGTATTAACTCCAGTTTGTGGGTTAGTTCCACTAGCTCTTTCACATAATGATTTTCTCTGAGATAGATCAAGATTTGCATCTGTAAAGTCTGCTCCATCTATAATTGCTCCATCAAAAACACTTTTCATTAGCTCACCATTTGTAAGATTCGCATCAGATAAATCAGCATTATCAAAACGTACAGCATATGCAATGAGATCTTTCATGTTGGCGCTTTTGAAACTAGAATTCTTTGCAGTTGTTACGCTCATATAGGCGCCTTGTAGATTAGCCTCTCCTAAATCTTGATAAGATAAATCATATTTTACAAATTCATTATTTTGAAGATCTGCTCCATGAAGATCTTCTTTCAATCCATCTACTGATGAAGGATCACTAGGATAAAGTGCATTAGCAGAAATTGGATTAATAAGTAAACAAACAATTAAAGGAAGAAAAATAAATAGTCTTTTGAAAGACTTATGTAGTGATGAAAAAATAGAGACCATTTCGATCGACATCAAATAGAAAAACCTAAGACTATTATTTCATGGGTTGGTCATTTACAACGCTCCTGCTAACGAACTGTTGCAGTTTATTTAATTTCTGCAGTTAGAAAATCTTTTGCAAGCTGAGTATTTGGAAAAACTTTTTGCGCCTCTTTAAGCAAATCGCTTGGTGTGATTGAATTTTTATTAGTGTATCTTGGACTTAAATGAGTAATAATTAATTTTTTTGTATTAGATAATAATGCTGTTTTGGCAGCCATGATTGTTGTGGAATGTAATTTTTCGTAGGCCATGCTTTCATCCTCCTCTGAAAAAGTCGATTCATGTACGAGTAAATCGGCATTTTTTGATAATGAAACAGCTGATTCGCTAAACACTGTATCAGTGCAATAAACAAAACTTTCACCTTTTCTAGGAGGTCCACAGAATTCTTTCCCATCGAATGTCCTACCATCAGCTAATACGACTTTTTTACCTTGTTGCAGTTCTGAATAAATTGGTCCAGGGGCTATTTTTAGAGACTCTGCTTTTTTGATATCAAATATACCTGGCTTATCTTTTTCACTTACCCTATAACCATAAGCAGGTATTTTATGTTTAAGGCAGGCGCAATTTACCTTTATACTATTGTTTTCAAATAAAATTTCATTTTTTGATGCAAAACTTTCAACTTCCACAAAATGCAATGGAAACGACAATTTGCAAAAACTACTTCTAAGTGCAGAATTTATAAAACTTCGAAGTTCGGATGGACCATAAATTTCAATACCCTTATTATTTCCTGATAAACCTAAGGTGGCCAATAGTCCAGGTAAACCATAAATATGGTCTCCATGCATATGAGTAATAAAGATCTTCTTAATTTGTGAAGATTTAATATTACTTTTTATGATTTGATGCTGTGTTCCCTCTCCACAGTCAAAAAGCCAAACTTCTGAAGATTGTGTTAATTTAAGAGCTATTGAAGAAACATTTCTATTTGAAGTAGGGACTCCAGAACTTGTTCCTAAGAAGGTAATATTCACTTAATATAGTATTTTTATTTTTGATATCTGGATTTAATCTAGACTTCTAGCCAAACTTAGGCAAATTAAGAATTCGTTTTTTAAACAAAGTGATACTTAAATCAAAAAAAATATATAGTAAATTTTGTTTAATAAGCATAATAATTTTTTGTTTTTTTCATACTCGCACTGCATCAGCTTCAGTTGAACCTATAATAAATGTACTTATTCTAAAAGATAAAAATATTAGAATTAGGTCAGATAGATCAATTCCATTAACAATTAAAGGTCGAAGATTTTCTAGCAAAAAAATTAAAGGTTTAACTTTAAAAAACCAAAATAATAGAACTACTTTATTTTTTGATAAGAAAAAACAAAAAATCTATGACTTAAAAAAAGAAGAAAAATTTCTAGTGAGCTCCTCTGATAGAAGAGGTATTTGGGTTGGTCAGAAAAGATACGCAGGTAAATTGAAGATTTTTATACTTAATAATGAAATATTGGTAGTTAATGTGCTTGGGATGGAGAAGTATCTTACTAGTGTGGTGGGTTCAGAAATGCCTGCTAAGTGGCCTTTGGAAGCATTAAAAGCTCAAGCTATTGCATCAAGAACTTATGCCTTAAAGCAAAAAGGAAATTCTCTATACGATATTGACTCTACAAATAAGAATCAGGTTTATATTGGACTCGAGGCAGGCACATATAAAACTAAAAGGGCAGTAAATAGTACTAGATCATTAGTTTTGACATATAAAAATAAGTTAATTAATTCTTTATTTCATAGCAGTTCTGCAGGTATGACTGAAAATAGTCAAGATGTATGGACGACAAAATATCCATATTTATCTAGTGTTAAAGACTTTGATAAAAATAACCCAAAACTACGATGGAATAAAAAGTTCTCAAATTCCCAATTGCAAAAACTATTTCCAAGGATTGGAGGAATAAGACAAATAGAAATTTTAAATATTACAAGTACGGGTAGGGTAAGAAATGTAAGAATTCAAGGTGATTATGGAACTGATGTAATTTCGGGAGTTGATATTAGAAAAAGATTGAACCTTAAAAGTACTCTAGCAAGATTTAAATTTATTGAAGACAATAATACTGAATCTGGAGGTGAGAGCCCTAAATTATTATCAACTAAAAGATTAGAAGATAAATTCTTAACATATATTGTGAGAGAAGGTGATAACTTGTCTGATATTGCTTATCAGAATAACGCAAATTTATACGAAATTATTACTTTAAATAATATTAAAGATCCATCATTAATAAACATAAATCAAACATTATTAATTCCAAGAAAATTCCATAATAATGCCCCTCCAAGAGATATGATTTTATTAGTTTCAGGATATGGTTCTGGCCATGGCGTAGGAATGAGTCAATGGGGAGCTAAATATTTAGCATCTAAGGGCCAAAAAGCTGAAAAAATATTAAAACATTTTTATAAGGGTGTTGAAATAAAGCCGTTTAAAAAATATTTTCTATAAAAATTATCTTGCATTAAGGACCAATTTGGGATTTATATTAGTTCGTTCATGATTAAAAAAGCCTATACCAAGAAGATTGGTTCTGGAATCTATTAACTTTATAGGTTCTTTATAGTCAAAAGTTTTGCTTTTATTTAAGTAGTTAAAATTAACTGTAATTGCTCTGCCAGTTTGCCAAAAATTGATTTCTTCTTCTTTATTCAAGATTAATGTTGAAATATGATTAAGAGCAGAAATTGTGGGAACAATAAGATTTGTAGTTTTATTTTTATCTTTACCCATATCCGATAGCTTAATGGAATTTTGTTCGTGAAAGCCACAAGCTGATATTCTTTTTAATTGTAAAAGGCAACCCTCTGAATTAAGAGCTTTCCCTAAATCTCTTGCGATTGCCCTTATATATGTACCTGCGGAACATTTGACTTTTATTTCTACGATTCCGTTTATTTGGTCCCAATTCATTAATATTAGATCATCTATTTTTACTTCCCTTGAGGCTAATTCAAAATTTTGATTCTTGAAAAATTTTTTATAAGCTCTCTCACCATTAACGTGAACACTAGATACTTTTGGTGGGATCTGTTTAAAGATTCCTCTGAAATTATTTAAATATTGATCTAATTCCTTATTAGAAATTGTGGGCCAATCTTTCTGATTAATTATGTTACCGTGAATGTCGTCAGTATCTGTTCTAATCCCTAATTTAATTTGTCCTATGTAAGTTTTTCCTTGAGGAAGATATTGAATAAATCTTGTTGCATTACCAATTGCTATTGGTAATGTTCCAGTAACCTCTGGATCAAGCGTCCCTGTATGTCCAACTTTTTTTGTATCTAGCAACTTTCTTATTTGTTTAACACAATCATGGGAAGTACAGCCTTTATCTTTATTTATTACTAAAAATCCATCTTTAGTTTGCATTTTTAATATTAAGAATACTTTGAGAAAGATTTATATTCATCCTATGATTTTTACTTGAAAATTAATAGTAGGAAATTGAAAAACAATAGTTTTATTTTAAAAGAGTTTCTAGATAATGCTTTTAATTTGAAATCACATTTAATGGAATTCTTTTCAATGAAAGAATCTGACTTAGATGGGTTTCTTGCAAATGCAAAAATGAATTTAGCAAATTTACATCCTGGTGATGCTCTAAGTGATGTTTCAGATTTTTATAGTGAGATTGTTGGAGATCGTCATGTGGCAGATTTGGCTGCTTGGCATATTACAAGTAAAGAATATATTACTGATACGTTGAAGTTGCAGCAGAGATTTTCTCGAGGTTTGGTTTTGGATTTTGGAGGAGGTATTGGAACGCATGCTATAGCTAATGCTATGTCTTCAAAAGTTGAGCAAGTTTTTTTTGTAGATATTAATCAAACAAATAGAAATTTTGTTGAATATAGAGCTAAGGAATTAGGAATCGAAAAAAAACTTACTTTTTGTACGACAATTAAAGATACACAAATACAGAAATTTGATACGATAATTTGCCTTGATGTTTTGGAACATCTTGCTGATCCATCTTCCCAAATTGAAATATTTAATGAAATTATGCATTCTAATTCTATTGCTGTATTCAATTGGTATTTTTATAAAGGAGAAAAAAAAGAATACCCTTTCCACCTCGACGATAGTCAAGTTATAGAGGCCTTTTTTAGGACACTTCAGTCAAATTTTTTAGAAGTTTTTCATCCTATTCTTATAACTACAAGGGCTTATAAAAAAATCAGATAACTATATTTACTCTTTTTCTATTTCTTAAATTTCTTTTTATACTTTCAAAACTTACGGTTCCTTCTTTGAGAGCGAATAGGGTGTCATCTTTACCCTTCCCAACGTTAATTCCAGGCAAAAAGGAGGTACCCCTTTGGCGAATCAAAATTGATCCAGCAGTAACTTTTTCACCACCATAAGCTTTTACACCCAATCTTTTTGAGTTTGAATCCCGACCGTTTCTTGTTGAACCTGTTCCCTTTTTGTGTGCCATTAGAAATGATTAATTTGTGGTTTTTTCAGATTTTGGTTTAGTTTCCTTTTTGACAGCCTCTTTTTTAGTAGAAGACTTAGTGGAATTTTTACCTACCGATATAGATCTTACCATAACTCTTGTGAGTTCTTGTCTGTGACCCATTTTTCTTCTTGTCTTTTTTTTTGGACGCATTTTGTACACTAAAATTTTCTTATCTCTTTTGTGAGAAACTACTTCTAATTCAATCTTTGCATCCTTTACATAAGGGTTACCAATAGCAATAGAGTTTTTATCTTTAAGAAGTAAAACTTTCTCAAGTATTATTTTTTCTTTTTCTTTAGCGTTAACTCTATCGATATCATAATATCTATCAACTTCAAACCAAAATTGTTGTCCTGATGTTTCTGCTATTGCGTACAATTCATTACTTTTGGAAGAATTGTTTGATGATTTTTTTGAATTTGTCATGTTTTAGGGACGCTATCAGGCTCAAATATAAAATTTGATTAAGCCTAGTAAGCAATCATAATAATTTGTTTATTTTCTTATTTTGTAGTGTAATAAGTCAAGGGCTGATCTAAATCTTTTATATCAATTTGAGGAACCATAAACAATGGCAGCAAGAAAAACATACATTTTAAAACTCTATGTTGCTGGGAATACTCCTAATTCAATGAGAGCTTTGAACACTTTAAGAGAAATTTTAGAAAATGAGTTTAAAGGAGTTTATGCTTTAAAGGTTATTGATGTACTTAAACAACCGCAACTTGCGGAGGAAGATAAAATTTTAGCTACCCCAACTTTAGCTAAAATTTTACCTCCACCAGTTAGAAGAATAATTGGCGACCTTTCAGATAGAGAAAAAGTTTTGATCGGTTTGGATCTACTTTTTGATGAATTAACTGAAACTGAATATAGTGGAGATAAATAACACATAGAAAACCTTCTTAGAAAAATGAATTTCATTTTTATTTAAGTTTTTTTTACAAAAATATGAAAGATAAGAAATTTGCCAAATCAAACAAAATGCAAGTCCAAAAATTGCCAACCGGCATAGAGGGGTTTGATGATGTTTGTAGAGGTGGACTCCCTGTATCCAGAAGTACACTGGTTAGTGGTACATCAGGGACTGGTAAAACTGTTTTTTCTCTTCAATACTTACATCACGGGATTTGCAATTTTGATGAGCCTGGAATCTTTGTTACTTTTGAAGAATCGCCTTTAGACATAATTAGAAACGCGGCTAGCTTCGGATGGGATTTACAAAAATTAATCGATCAAAATAAGTTATTTATATTAGATGCTTCTCCTGATCCTGATGGTCAAGATGTCGCGGGTAGTTTTGACTTATCTGGTCTTATTGAAAGAATTAGTTACGCAATAAGGAAATATAAAGCTAAAAGAGTTGCAATAGATTCAATAACTGCTGTTTTCCAACAATATGATGCAATTTATGTTGTTAGAAGGGAAATATTTAGACTAATTGCGAGATTAAAAGAAATAGGAGTAACTACAGTTATGACTACAGAACGGGTTGATGATTACGGACCTATTGCTAGATATGGAGTAGAAGAATTTGTATCTGATAATGTTGTCTTATTAAGGAATGTTTTAGAGTCAGAGAAGAGAAGAAGAACTTTAGAAGTTTTAAAGTTAAGAGGTACTGTTCATATGAAAGGTGAATACCCATTCACTATGGGTATTGATGGTATAAGTGTGTTTGCTCTTGGCGCAATGAGACTAACCCAAAGATCATCGAATATTAGAATTAGTTCAGGAGTTAAAGATCTCGACGATATGTGTGGTGGCGGTTATTTCCAAGATTCCATAATTCTCGCTACAGGAGCTACTGGTACAGGGAAGACAATGTTAGTATCAAAATTTGTAGAAGATGCATATAACAATAGTGAAAGAGCAATACTATTCGCTTACGAAGAATCAAGAGCGCAATTGCTTAGGAATGCCACTAGTTGGGGAATAGACTTTGAAAAGATGGAAAGTGATGGATTATTAAAAATTATTTGTGCATATCCTGAATCAACTGGCCTTGAGGATCACTTGCAAATAATAAAAACGCAAATTAACCAATTTAAACCAAAGAGAATGGCGATAGATTCCCTTTCAGCATTAGCAAGAGGTGTAAGTTTAAATGCATTTAGACAGTTTGTAATTGCAGTGACAGGTTATACAAAACAGGAAGAGATAGCAGGCTTTTTTACCAATACTGCAGAAGAATTCATGGGAAGTCATTCTATTACTGATTCTCACATCTCCACAATTACAGATACCATTTTATTGCTCCAATATGTTGAAATAAAAGGAGAGATGGCAAGGGCTTTAAATGTCTTTAAAATGAGAGGATCATGGCACGACAAAAGAATAAGAGAATTTATTATCACTAATAAAGGACCTGAAATAAAAGATTCTTTTTCAAACTTTGAGCAGATATTTAGTGGAGCCCCTCACAGAGTTGTACCTGATCAAAGTGTTCAAAATGTTTTTAAAGGTTTAGAAAATAATTAGGTAAACTTAGCTGATTTCTGGGTTTGAAAAAGTACCTACGTTGTTTATGGTTTGAGTCAATAATTCATCTCTGTCAGACTGTGACAAGGCTAAATCAAACCAAAAGGTTGTTCCAACGCCTAATTCACTAGCCATCCGAATTTCTCCACCATGTTTTTCAATTATCCCTCTCACTATAGATAAACCTAAACCTGTTCCTTGTTCAGTGTGAACAGCATTCTCTACTCTATAAAAACGGTCAAATATCTTTTCTTGATCTGCTTGTGATATTCCCGAACCAGTATCAGAGATCTCAATTCTTACTTTTGGTAAGGGTGAAACTAACTCACATTGAGGAGCTCCATGATCTTTTTTACTAGGAGGAAAGGCAGGGCATGAATCTGGCCAAGTGTAAGCTCTTATCATTAAGTTGCTGTTTTTGGGACTAAATTTCAAACCATTACCGAGCAAATTATCAAAAACTTGTAAAAGTAAATCAAAGTTTCCCAGAATTGAAGGGATAGTTTCTTCGATGTCATGAGCTAAAGAAACATTTTTTTCTATTGCATTGAGCTTATAATTTCTTAGAGTTTGTTCAATTGCTTGCTTAATATCCATTTCTTCTAATTGAACTATTTTACCTGATTCTAATCTTGATAAATCCAATACATCATTTACTAGTCTTGTCAGCCTATCTGTTTCTGAATTTGCTATTCCAAGAAATTCGAGTTGTTCCTCATTAGATAGCTGATCTTTTAAATCATGTAAGGTCTCTACGTAACTTTTAATGTTAAAAAGTGGTGTCCTTAATTCATGGGAAACGTTACTAATAAATCTGTTTTGTGCCGCATTTAATTCTACCTCTCTTGTAAGATCCTGAATTGTGACAGCAATACCTTTTAATTCAACTTTGTTTGTATCTAATACTGACTGTAAGACAATTCTTAAAGTTCTAGCGGGTTCTCCTAAGCTAAACCTTAAATCATCTTTCTCCTTTTCTCTATTAAGTATGGATTCTATATTTGTATGTAAGTCATTAGATAAAATTTCGGGTATCTCATTTAAAAAAAATTTTCCTTCAAGAAATCTTCCTTCCCAACGAAATAATCGTTTTGCTGTTGGATTAGTAAGTACAATTTTCCCTTGAGAATCTAAAAGTATTGCACCATCAGCCATAGTAGCTATTAGTGATTGCTGCTTTATTTGAGCGGCTTTTAGCTCTTCAATATTTGCTTCGTCATAATTTTCTAATTGAGTAGCCATTCGATTAAATCCGTTTAAAAGCTCTCCCAGATCTCCTGTCATAGGCAAAGAAATTCTAGATTTAAAGTTTCCTTTTGAAATTTCTCTAACACCTCTTACTAACTCCCTTACTGGCCTTGTAATTGTAAGTGCATTGAATACAGCTCCAAGTATGACTAAAACCCAAATTGAGATAAAAACTGCAATAGTCACTTCTCTTGTTAAAGCCGCACTGGCTAAAGCTTTCTTATTTGGGGTAACTCCTAAAGCTAGAGTTCCAAGATATTTACCTTTCCATAGCATCGGTACAAAAACATCTGTAACTTGACCCTGAGGTGTAACGTGCTGCCTGACTAGTGGAAATTGTGGTCTTTTCTTTAATTCTGATGGTAATTTTAATCTTCTGGTGAGCTGAAACTGACTATCTGAACTTGTAGGAGTTGCACTTATTGGTATTCCAAGTTGCACTATATCTTCGGCGTCCGTAAAAAATATGTAGCGTAAATTTCGACTTGATCTCCAGAATTTTTCAGCTACATTCGAGATTTCTTTTTTTTGATTATTAGCAACTAATTCTGTGACGTTTCCCGATAGCAATAATCCAAGATCTCGAGCATATCTTGTATCATTCATTCCAGCATCTCGTTGAATGCTATTTAATGCAAAAAAAGTTATTCCTGTCATTAAGAGACTTACAACAAGGGTGGCTATTGCTAATAATTTTGTTCTTAAACTAAATCCACTCCACCAAGTAAGTAGTCTATTAATCCAATAATTATTGTTGATATTTTCAATATTAATAATTTTATAATCTCTATTTTCTTGATTATTTGTATCGGCCATGGACTTAATTCTCCTTTAAAAAGTTTTTTCTCACTTGATGACCAATATCATTTCTAAAGTAAATACCATCAAAATTTATTTCTTTTAAATTTTTGTATGCTTTTTCGAAAGCTATATCAAAATCTTTGTCTTGACAGACAATGCTTAATACTCTTCCTCCATTAGTCAATAATTCTCCACTTTTACTAAGAGAAGTACCAGAGTCGAAAATTTGACAATCACTTGAGTCAATGTTTCCTATTTTTATTGGAAAGCCAGTTTTATATTCGTTAGGGTAACCTTCTGAAGTCGCTATTACACAACCACTAACTTTATCGAAAGTATCAATTTTTTCATCACCTGTTAAATTTCCCATAGAGCATTTTTCTAGAAGAAATACAAAATTTTTATCCATCAAAGGCATTATTGTTTGGCATTCTGGATCGCCAAATCTACAATTATATTCTATAACTTTGGGCCCAGATTCTGTGATCATTAATCCAAAATAAATTACACCTTTATAATCAATATTTTTTCTATTTAGTTCAACTATTGTAGGTTCTATTATTTCTTTGATAATTCTATCAAGGTAATCTTTTGTTATTAGTGGGGCGGGAGAATAAGCCCCCATGCCCCCAGTATTTGGACCTTTATCATTCTCTTCGAGACGTTTGTGATCTTGGGCGGTTGGAAGTAATAGATATCTCTCTCCATCACATAGAGCAAAAACCGAAACTTCTGGACCTTGAATTTTTTCTTCTAAAACAACCACATTTCCGGAATCACCAAACTTACCATTAAAGATTGATTCTGCTGCTTTACAACATTCATCTTTAGAGTTGGGTATAAAAACACCTTTACCTGAAGCCAAGCCATCTGCTTTTACTACAAGTGGACTCGGTGATGAATGGATAATTTGTTTGGCCTCTTGTAAAGAATTTACTTTCCAAAATTTTGCAGTTGGAATATTCGCGTCTTTCATAAATTCTTTTGCCCAAGACTTGCTGTATTCCAATTTTGCTCCATTTTTCCCAGGACCAAAAACTTTGAAGTCTTTTTTGCGGAGAAAATCGGCTAATCCATTCGCTAACGGGATTTCTGGTCCTATTATTATTAAATCTATCTTTAAAAATTCAAGCTTTTGAACTAATTCATCTTTATTGTTTATATCAAATTTTATTCTTTCACATTTGTTAATTCTTTCTGATCCAGCATTGCCGGGAATTAAATAAACTTTATTGACTAATTCATTTTTTTGAATAGCCCAAGCTAAAGAATTTTCTCTCCCGCCATTACCAATAATTAAAATATTTTCTAATCTAATTAAGTTCTTAGAGCTTGTTGTATTGATACTCATAAAATTTGTTTTTTAGGGGTTATGAGGTTTCGATGAATAATCAGGTAAGATGAAATTAACTATTTAGAAAAGTCGATCTCTATCTAATATGTTAATTACAAATTTTACTTTTAGTTATCAATTGAGGTCTTAAATAATGAATAAAAAATATGAGTTAATTTATGAAGGTAAAGCAAAAAAAGTTTTTTCTTATGATCATGCAGATAAAGTAATAATTGAATTTAAAGATGATGCTACAGCTTTTAATTCATTAAAAAAAGCAAAATTCGAAGGTAAGGGAAAACTTAATTGCCTAATAAGTGCAAGAATTTTTGAACTTCTTATGAAGAATAATATTCCTACTCATTTTATTGAGCTCAAAAATGAAAATACTATGATTGCTAAAAAAATTAAGGTGATCCCCTTAGAAATTGTTCTGAGAAATATTGCTTATGGTTCCTTATGTAAACAAACGAATATAAAACCTGCAACTATCTTAGAAAAACCATTAATTGATATTTATCTTAAAAATGATGAACTTAATGATCCGCTTATTACAAAAGATAGAATTGAATTAATGAAGATAATAAGTTCTAAAGATTTGGAATCAATAATAGATTTAACCATAAAAATTAATGGAATCCTGAAAAGTTTTTTTAAAAATATTAAGCTTCAACTTGTAGATTTTAAATTGGAATTTGGCTTTGATCTTAAGAATAATTTACTTCTAGGGGATGAAATAAGTCCTGACAATTGTAGATTATGGGATCTTAATCAGAAAAATGATACAATTGTAAGTCTAGACAAGGACAGATTTAGAAATGATTTAGGTGGCCTAATTGATGCTTATAGTGAAATTAACAGAAGAATAAACGAATTCATTTAATTCAATGAATATTTTTTTACCATGATTAAAAATACTATGCAAAAACATTTTTTAAAATTTAGAAAAGTTTTTACAAATATTGCTTTCCCCCCTTTGATTTTGATATCAAATAATTCAGTACTTAGTTCTGATTTTTTACCAAATGACTTAGATCAATCAATTTCAACCCTAGAAATTAATCAAATTAATGATGATTTATTTGAAAGGTTTGATTTTAAAAAAGAGCAAAATTTCTTGATTGCAGAAAATGAGAACAATATTAGGGAGGAGGGTGCTCTTATTTCAGAAATAATTATTAAAGGTTGGGAAAATCATCCTGAGGGGAGAAAACTTGAATTAGCTGCATATGATTCCATGAGTATTAAACCAGGAAGTGTTGTTGATAATCGAACTCTAAATCAAAACCTTAATGCAATATATGCTAGCGGTTGGTTTTCCGGAGTTAAAATAAATTCTCAAGATGGGCCTCTAGGATTGAGGTTAATTATAAATGTAGTGCCCAATCCAATTTTGAAAAAAGTTGAACTGAAACCAGAAAATTCAGTAATTTCTAATTCATATGTAGATGACCTTTTTAAAAATTTTTATGGCACAACTCTTAACCTAAATGAGTTGCAAAATAAAATAGAAATAATAAAAAAGCGTTATGAAAGTGAAGGTTATTCTTTAGCTAGAATAAATGGCCCAGATCGAATATATGAAAACGGTATAGTAACATTAAATGTTTCAGAAGGGATCATATCTGATTTAAAGTTAAGATTCCCTGGATCTGATGGTGAATCTATTATTGATGGGAAACCTCGAAAAGGAAAAACAAAAGACTGGGTTATAAAAAGACAGTTAAAAACTCAGCCCGGCACAATATTTAATAGAAAAATTTTAGAAGCTGATATCAACCGCTTATACTCAACATCCCTATTTGATGATGTTAAGGTATCTCTTGGTCCTGACAATTTAAATCCTGGACAAGTCATAATTTTTCTAGATTTGACCGAGCAAAGAACAGGATCATTGACAGGTGGTCTTGGCTATAGCACGGGCGCAGGAATTTTTGCAACAATTGGTTTGCAGGAAACTAATACACTTGGAAGAGCTTGGTCTACAAAATTCAACCTGAATTTTGGAGAATATTCAACCACTTATAATTTTTCTTTATCTGATCCCTGGATTAAAGGAGATAAATATAAAACTGCTTTTAGAACGAATATTTTTCTAAGTAGGGATTATCCACAAGAATTTAAAAGTGAAGAGAATGGTCGTATATACGCCGTAAATGATACAACAACTTCAACAGCTGATACTTTTTCATCAGTAGTTTTAGAAAAAACAGGAGGTGGATTTTCTTTCTCAAGGCCTCTTAATGGAGGGGATCCATTTAAGGTCGCTAAATGGAGAGTTCTTGCAGGTATGAATTTTAAGAAAGTTGAGATGATTGATGGTGATGGGAACAAAAAACCCTATGGTGATATGACACCAACAACAGGCAATGTAAGCGATATTATCTGTCTTGGATTCAATCCAAATGATGGGTCATGCCCTGAAGAAAATACATTAGTGAGTGTTATTGCAAGTACATCTAGAAATAATTTGAATAATACTGTAAATCCAACTTCAGGAAATAAATTAACCTTTGGTACTGAACAGTTTGTCTCAGTCGGCGACAAATCTCCAACATTTAATAGAATGAGAGCCTCATATTCGTTTTTTATACCAACAAGACTGATTAATTTTACTAAAGCATGTAGGTCTAGTAATACTTCTAGTGGAAATAGTGAAGATTGTCCTCAAACTATTGGTATTCAATTGACAACCGGAACTATTGTAGGGGATTTGCCTCCTTATGAAGCATTTTGTTTGGGAGGAACTTCATCTGTTAGAGGATGGGGATCCTGTGACTTAGCGGTAAGTAAAAGTTATGTTGAAGGTACGGCAGAATATAGATTCCCTGTTTGGAGAATGATAACAGGAGCTTTATTCGTTGATGCCGGAAGTGATTTAGGCTCTCAAAAGGATGTTCCAGGAAAACCGGGTAAATTATTGCAAAAATCAGGTTCTGGTTTTTCACTGGGAGGGTCAGTTGGAGTGAAAACCCCAATTGGTCCATTAAGGTTAGATGTTGCTAGTAAGGATCTAAGTGGAGATTGGAGATATACTCTTGGAGTGGGATGGAAGTTTTAAGTGTTTTCTTGGCCTACTAATTACGATTATTGTTATACCTTGGCTGGTGTTATATCCAGAGAAGGAATAGGTCTTCATAGTGGAGAAACAACAAGATTAACAATTTCTCCTTACGAAAAAGAAGGATTTTATGTTTCTTTCAGGGATAAACCCAACCAAATCTTTAAGCTAACTCAAGATTTAATAGGTAGTACGATGCTTTGTACTGCAGTTAAATTAGGAGGTCGAAATTTGTATACTATTGAGCATTTATTATCTTCAATGGCTGGTTGTGGCCTAAGTTATATACATATTGAGGTTGATGGAAAAGAGATCCCGCTTTTGGATGGTTCTGCAATTCAGTGGGTTAAAGAGTTTGAAGAAGTAGGGATAAAAAAGGCGCCCAAACCAGATAATTTTTTTAGAGAGATTAATAAATCAATAATCATAAATAAAGAAACCTCAGTGATTTCTGCAACTCCCTCTAATAAGACTACAATTATATCCACAATAAATTTCACCTATAAAGCAATTGGAACTCAAACTTTTGTAATTGATTTAAATCCAAAAAGTTTTGTTGAAATGATTGCTCCAGCAAGAACATTCGGTTTTAAGGATAAGTTTCAAGAGTTAAGTGAACTGGGCTTAATAAAGGGGGGAAGTTTGGAAAATGCTATTGTTTGTGACGGTGATGGATGGGTTAATCCTCCATTAAGATTTGATAATGAACCAATAAGACATAAAATTTTGGACCTTATTGGGGACTTGGCTTTGGTAGGGTTACCAAAGGCTCAAATTTTAGTTTACAAAGGATCGCATTCTTTAAATTCTTTATTGGCCTCATCGCTTAAAAATTAACTTTATCTTTAATCGTTTTGGAAAAGCAATTTACCAGTGATAATAATCAACTCTCCTCCGAGAAAATACTAGGTTTATTACCTCACAGATACCCCTTTGCTCTTGTGGATAAAGTTATTGAGCATATTCCTGGGGAGCGGGCGATTGCAATAAAAAATGTGACTATAAATGAACCGCAATTTCAGGGACACTTTCCTGAGAGGCCATTAATGCCCGGAGTTCTCATTGTTGAATCAATGGCCCAGGTTGGGGGACTAATAGTAACTCAAATGCCAGATCTCCCTAAAGGTCTATTTGTCTTTGCGGGAATCAATAACGTTAAATTCAGAAAACCTGTTGTTCCTGGGGATCAATTAATAATTACTTGTGAATTATTAAGCATTAAAAGAAAAAGATTTGGCAAGGTGAAAGGAGAGGCACACGTCGATGGGAAGTTGGCTTGTGCCGGAGAATTAATGTTTTCGTTGGTTGATTAGCAATATGAAGAATAAAAAAAATGAATTTGGCTCAGCTTATGAAGGTGTAAATGTACACCCAACAGCTTTTGTTGATGCAAATGCCGAATTGCATGAAGGAGTCATTATTTCTCAAGGAGCTATTGTCGGCCCTGATGTGACTATTGGGGAAGGAACCGAAATAGGGCCTAATGCTGTAATTACCGGAAGAACCAAAATTGGCAAAAATAATAAAGTTTTCCCAAACGTTTTCATAGGCCTTGATCCCCAAGATCTTAAATATAAAGGTGCCGCAACAGAAGTAATTATTGGAGATAATAATACTTTTAGAGAATGTGTAACCATTAATAAGGCAACTAATGAAGGAGAAAAAACTATTATTGGCAATAATAATTTATTAATGGCTTACTCCCATATTGGCCATAATTGTGAACTTGGTGACGGGATAGTTTTATCAAATAGTGTTCAAGTTGCAGGTCATGTAAAAGTTGAAGATAAAGCTATTATTGGAGGCTGCTTAGGTATACATCAATTTGTGCATGTTGGATATTTAGCGATGATCGGAGGAATGACTAGAGTAGATAGAGACGTTCCTCCTTTTTGCATAGCTGAAGGACATCCCGGAAGATTGAGAGGTTTGAATAGGATCGGAATTAAGAGAAGTGGTTTGATGGAAAATAAGGACTTTGATTTGAAACTTTTGCAAAGTACTTGGAATCTTATATTTAAATCTGATGATTCTATTTCGAATTCATTAGAAAAAGCGTTCAAAGGAGAATTAGATCTTTCATCTTCAAAATTATGCAGTTTTTTAAAAAAATCTATATCTAAGGAAAGGCGAGGACCAATGCCTCATGTTAATTTATGAGAAAAAAGATATTTATAAGTACTGGAGAAGTATCTGGAGATTTGCACGGGAGTTTTTTAACAAAAGCATTATTTGATGAAGCGAAAAAAAAGTCAATAGATTTAGAAATTTGCGGATTAGGTGGTGAAAGGATGAGGAAAGAAGGTGTGAAAATTCTTCAAGATACTACATCAATTAGTGCAATAGGAATTTGGGAGGCTTTACCTCTTATTCTTCCAACAATAAGAATTCAAAGAAGATTTTATAAATTACTAAAAAAATACCCTCCAGATTGCTTAATTCTGATTGACTATATGGGTCCCAATATTAATATTGGGACTAAATTAAAAAGATCGAGAAATAATATTCCAATTTACTACTATATAGCTCCTCAGGAATGGGCTTGGAGAGTTGGTAATAATAGCACTACAAATTTAATTAATTTTTCTGATAAAATTTTTGCGATTTTTAAGCAGGAAGCAAACTTTTATAAAAGGAGAGGTGGAAATGTTTCTTGGGTTGGACACCCAATGATTGATTTAACGAAAAAATTGCCTTCGAAGAAGGACTCTAGAACAATTCTAAAACTTAGAGAAAATCAGAATATCTTACTTTTAATGCCCGCATCAAGACCACAAGAGTTGAAATATGTATTACCCACCTTCTTGAAAACTGCAAAAAAATTACAATTAAGATATCCAAGTCTTATTGTCTATATTCCATCATGTAGGAGGAATTTTGATGAGCAATTTAGAAAGGGTTTAGAAAAGTATGAAATTAAAGGGAAGGTTATTTCTCAACAAGATGATGCTGAATTAATTCCTTATATTTATTCATTAGCAAAACTAGCTTTATGTAAATCAGGCACAGTTAATATGGAATTGGCTTTATATGGGATACCACAGATTATTGGATATAAAGTAAGTAGAGTTACTGCTTTTATTGCAAAAAGAATTCTCAATTTTAAAGTAAGATTTATTTCTCCTGTAAATCTTTTGATGAAAAAATTTATCATACCTGAGTTTGTTCAGAAGAATTTTATTGAAGAAAAAATTTTTTATAAAGCTTGTAGGCTTCTGGATCTGACATCAGAAAAAGCAAAAATTAAAAAAGGTTATACCCTTCTTAAAAAAGAATTAGGAGAGGAAGGAGTAGTTGATAGAGCCGCGAAAGAAATCATTAATTCCATTATTTGAACTTTATAATAAAAAAATGAAATATTTTTTACCCCTTATAATTGTATTTTCAATATTCATTAACCCTTTAAATACTATTGCAGAAGAATTGATTCTTGCAGGAGGTTGTTTTTGGTGTTTAGAACATGACTTAGAGTCATTAAAGGGGATAAATTTTGTACAAAGTGGTTATTCAGGTGGTGATTTACAAAATCCAACCTACGAAAATCATGAAGGGCATCAGGAAGTTGTTTTGGTAGACTATGATTCCCAATTGGTCACTTTACCTGAGATACTTAGACTCTATTTCAGAAATATTGATCCTTTGGACGCTAAGGGTCAATTTTGTGATCGTGGAGATTCTTATAGGCCTGTGATCTTTTTTAAAGATGAAACTGATAAAAGTTATGAAACAAATGCAATTGTTTCGGCCTCTAATGAATTACGAGTGCCCTTAGAAAAGATATCAGTAGAACTAAAACCGAAAGGTCAATTTTGGTTGGCTGAAGAATATCATCAGGATTTTGCTGAGAAAAATGAATTGAAATACAAGTTCTATAGATTCTCTTGTGGGAGAGATCAGAGGTTGGATAAATTATGGGGGAATAACGCTAGATCAAAAAATCTCTGGACTGAATGATTTTAAATATGGTTATTTATTTTTAATCCATTGAACAAGAGTTTTAACTCCAAAACCAGTTGCACCTGATGGATTAATCCCCTTATTCTTATCAGTCCAACATGTCCCAGCTATATCGATATGAGCCCATTTAATCTCTTTATCAAAGAATTCCTCTAAAAATAAAGCAGCAGTTATTGACCCTCCTGCTCTAGGGCCTGTATTTTTCATATCAGCTATATGCGACTTTAACCCTTCTTTATAAGATTTTTGTAAAGGCATTTGCCATAGGTCTTCTCCAGCTTGGGCTGATGCAACTTTTAGCTCATTTGCTAGATCATTATTATTGCTCCAGAAACCAGCTACATCATTCCCTAATGCAACAACAATAGCTCCTGTTAGAGTGGCAAGATCTATTATTGAATCCGGTTTCAAATTGGATGCATAAGTTAAAGCATCAGCTAATGTGAGCCTACCCTCTGCATCAGTGTTATTTATTTCAATTGTTTTACCATTAGATGCCTTAACTACATCTCCAGGATGCACTGCAGATCCATTTATCATGTTTTCGCAAGCTGCCACAATAAAATGTATTTCTAGTCCCTTGGGTTTTATTGCTCCAAGTGCTTTTGCCGCTCCTAACACTGCAGCGCTTCCGCCCATGTCATATTTCATCATTTCAATTTGAGAGGCTCCGACTTTCAGGTTGTATCCTCCAGAATCAAAGGTTAGACCCTTCCCAACAAGCGCAATCTTTTCTTTTATAGGACCTTCTGACTTCAAAGTAAGATGTATAAATTTAGGATCTAGATCAGAACCTTTTGCTACAGCTAAATATGCTCCCATTCCTAAATCTTCGCATTCTTTTGCCTCTAAGATTTTTACTTCCAAGCCATGATCTTTTGCTATTCGAGAGGCTTGTATAGACATTTCCTGAGGTGTAAGACTATTTGGAGGAGCGGCTACAAGTCTTCTAGCTAGTTCTACACCTTCACATATTTTATCTGTATCTTCAAAGCTAATATTCTCAAATTTTTTTAAATTCAAAAACTCTATTTCTTTAAGAACTTTCTCTTCATCTTTTTTCTTGTTGAATCTATTGTCCTTGTAAGCAGATAATCTGACTGACTCTGCTAATTGATTAATTTCTAGCTGTGAATTTATTAATTCCCAAGGAAGCAAGATGCTGATTTTTTCATTTTTATCAACAGTTTTCCTAATTAGATTTCCTATGGAGTTTTCTATATCACTTTTATTGAGATCTTTCGATTTGCCAAGTCCAACTATTATTAAAGTTTCTAATTTTTGATCTAAAAATTCAAAGCATAGAGTTTTTTCTTTTTCTCCTTTGAATTTTTTTTGAGTAACTTTTTTTAGTAATAATTTCGGGTCAACAACAAATTTTATTTTTTCCAGTTGGCTTGAAATTTCTTCCTCTAAAACCCCAAAAATTAATGAAGCGCCTTGCCAGTTATCTAGATTTTTTTGGAATGTGGAAAATTGCATTTGTAAAATAGATTTAATTAACTTTTAGTTGTTTGTGAAAGTAGTTGCCCACCTATGCCGGGTTTCTTTATTAAAAGGTGGTAACCATAAATATATCAGTTGCTGTTCTAATTTACGCCTTAATTTTACTTCTTTAGGTACATCTAAGAAGAAACGAATATCTTGGTGACTTGAGAGGTTGTTATTAGCTAAGGCTTCCTTATAGTTCATAAGGTAATTTTTACAGTCATGTTCTCCCTTCCATCTTTTATTTGCTGAATTTGTTTCTCCTATATATAGGATTATTTTAGAACTCTCCATCGAGTCAATCACAAAATACATTGCTGGACCATTATGTATATATTGATTAGTTCTCCAGAAGTTCAATGATAATGGCTGAAGGGAAAACGGATCAATTTTTCTTTCATCAAAAATTTTATTTATAGGAAGGCTTGTTTGACACAAAGTTTTATTTTGAGCATCTTTTGAAATTTTAAATTGGTGATTATGGATTCTATTTCTCCATTCAGTTAGGATTTCGCCCTTGATTTTTAGATTATTTGAGTGTTGAAAATTAATTGATGTATTTACATTTGAACCAAATAATTCAAATTGTCTCTCTTGATTTGAATTATTATTTACTTTGAATTTTTCCAATATTTTTGAAACATGTCTACTAAATTTAATTCTGAATAAATATAAATCAAAGAATTATTTATAAACTAAAATTTATTAATGTTCTAATCAATTTAAAAGATTCTTGTTATCTTGTAATTGAGCCTTAATCTTGCGAAGTAAAAAAATAGAAATGGGATTTTTTGAATCTGACATCGTTCAAGAAGAAGCTAAAAAGCTTTTTACAGATTACCAAGAACTTATGAAACTTGGCTCTGATTATGGAAAATTTGATAGAGAAGGGAAAAAAATGTTTATCAAAAAAATGGAATCTCTTATGGATCGTTATAAGGTTTTTATGAAGAGATTTGAATTGTCTGAAGATTTTCAAGCCAAAATGACAGTAGAACAATTAAAGACACAGTTAAGTCAATTTGGGATTACTCCTGATCAAATGTTCGATCAGATGAATAAAACCTTAATAAGAATGAAGGATGAACTTGATAAAACTTCTTAAATTTAACGTTTAAATCTTCATGTTAGATAATTTAATAGTGCCATCATGGTTGTCAAGAGGAATAGAAGAATATTTCCCAATTAAGGGAACAGATCAAACTTTCTCGGAGATAATTGATCATGCGAAAAAAAATAATAAAAAATTAAGGGTTAAACTTGGAATCGATCCAACTGGAACTGATATTCATCTTGGGCACAGCATATTGTTCAAAAAACTTAGGGCATTCCAAGATAATGGACATGTTGCAGTTTTAATTATTGGAGATTTTACTGCTCAAATTGGAGACCCAACTGGAAAAAATAAAACAAGAGTACAGTTATCGGAAAAACAAGTTAGGGATAATGCAAAAACATACTTAACCCAACTAGGAATGGGTAAACCAGCTAATGAATCTATTTTAGATTTTGATTCAAAAGATAGAATAGAAATCAGATATAACAGCGAATGGTTAAAAGGATTAGACCTTAATTCGATAATTAAATTAATGGGGAGTGCAACAGTCAGCCAAATGCTAGCTAAGGAGGAATTTAATAAAAGGTACACTTCACAAGTTCCAATTGCTTTGCATGAATTTTTATATCCACTATTACAAGGTTATGATTCCGTGGTTGTTCAATCAGATATTGAGCTTGGAGGTACTGATCAGAAATTTAATATCGCAATAGGAAGAGATCTTCAAAGGCATTTTAAACAAGAACCTCAATTTGGAGTTCTTTTACCAATTTTGACAGGTTTAGATGGAATTAAGAAGATGAGTAAATCTGAATTTAACACCGTCGGTTTAACCGAAGATCCACTTTCAATGTATTCAAAATTAGAAAAAGTACCCGATAATATAATACCTACCTATTTTGAATTACTTACTGAATTAGATTTAAGTTTGCTTGATAACTCAAATCCTCGTGAATTACAGAGAAGAATGGCTTTAGAAGTTACTACTTTGTTCCACGGAGCTGAAGAAGCATTAAAGGCGCAATCAAACTGCGAAAAATTATTTCTTGGACATAAAGAAAAAGTTGGAGAAATTCCAGAGATTTCATTAAAAGAAATAGCTTTTCCAGTTAAGTTTTTTTACTTGCTAAGTGCGCTAAAACTTTTCAAATCTAGCAGCGAATCCAAAAGATCTATTAAAGGTGGGGGTGTAAAAATTGATAGTCAGAAAGTAATAAATCCTGATTTAGTTTTTAATTCAAAAAATGATTTGGAAGGTAAAATTTTGCAAATTGGAAAAAAAATAATTAAGAGGTTTGAAAACTGAAAATTGATGAATAATAGATTTAATTCAGAAGATAAAATAATATTGGCAATTGATGGATTAGATGTAAATCAAGCAAAATTACTTTTGGAAAAATGTCCTAATATCAAGTGGGTGAAAGTTGGTTTAGAGCTTTTTGTTAGGGAAGGTCCAAGAGTTATTGAAATATTAAAAGGTTTAAATAAAAAAATTTTTTTAGATTTAAAATTTCATGATATTCCAAATACAATGCGTGCATCATGTTTCGAAGTTTCAAAATTAGGAGTTGATATAATTTCTATACACGCTTCAGCGGGTTTAAAAGCACTTAAGGATTCGAAGAAAGCATCTTTAGAGGGAGCCACCTCAGTAAGTGTTAAACCTCCATTTGTTGTTGGAATAACTGTTTTAACAAGCTTTTCTCTTAAAGATTTTCAAACTGATCTTGATAGAAATAATTCAATTGAAGAAAATGTATTGAGACTTGCAAAATTATCTTTTGATGCTGGATTAGATGGATGTGTTTGTTCCCCTTGGGAGGTAAAAATGTTGAGATCTATTTATAAGAATAATTTTGAACTTATTACACCAGGTATCAGATTAAATATTGATAGTAAAGATGATCAAAATAGAATTATGACTCCCTATGAAGCTATAGAGAATGGAGCTTCTAAGCTAGTCATTGGTAGATCAATATCAAAAGCTATAGATCCTAATAAAGCTCTAATAGAAATATTTAAATCTATTGATTCTGATTAATTTTGGACTCTTCTCCTTTAAGTAATCTTTTTATGTTTGTTCTATGTTTCCAAATTACTAATAAAGCCACAATTAAACTTATAAAAAAATAAGGGTGCATAAATTTACCTAAGTAAAAAAACATAAAAATAGGAAGTAAGATTGCTGCTGAAATACTGGATAAAGAAACAAATTTAGTTTTTGTTAGGACTATTAAAAAAATACCAAGAGATGCGAGTCCAACTTTCCAAGAAAGAGCTAAAAACATACCTAATCCAGTTGCAACCGCTTTCCCTCCTTTACATCTAAGCCATATTGGCCAAATGTGTCCTGAGATAGCGGATATCCCTGCTAAAACTTCTATTAATCCTTGATCTGTATAATATTGAGCAATTTTTACTGCAAGAAGGCCTTTCCCAACGTCAATTATAAATACAAAAAGTGCTGGCCATTTCCCAACATTTCTTAAAACATTTGTGGCACCTGTAGATCCAGAACCTATAGTTCTTAGATCTATATTTTTGAGATATTTCCCAATTAAAAAACCTGTCGGAAGTGATCCTAAAAGATAACTTGTAAAAATTATTAAGATATTCATAAAGCTTAGTTTAGTTCAAGATCATCGTAAATTTCATTATCTGAACCAGCAAATGCAACCCATAATGGGAATTGAAGTATTGGGATTTCAACAGAGGTCTCTGATGCATCAATGATAATAAATGGCAATTCTTCATTGGCTTCTAATCTGTCAGCTCTTTCGATGACACCTTCAGGTCTTTCAAAAAGAACAATCCCGCTATTAGGTCCAAAGTCATCCCTAGTGAGACCTAGTGAATCTTGCAGAATTCTTCTCCATTCACCTAATCTTTCAGGCTGTGAAGCTAAAATTAGGGTCTGAAACTGATCTCCATATAATTCGCCAAGAATAGATATAAAACCCGCTGATAGTAAGGCATTTTTTTGCCGAGATCCTCTACTTTCAAGAGAACCTCTTCCGCCCATGTTAAAGAACCAATCATCCATAATTTCTATATCCGACGAATCAAGACTCCTCCTTAATTTCCAAGGTTCAGCATAAAAATCAGGTTGCTCTGTGAAACTTGAAAAGCAACTTTTTATAATCTCTTCATCTGGTTTAAATGTTTCAGAAAGAGCTGGAACTTTTACCACATTATTTGTGATATTGTTTTGCTTTTTCTCATCAAGGGGAGATGGCTTTACGATTATTGGTTGAGAAACTAATTCTAGTTTCTCTACGTTTTGTGAAAGATTCTGCAAAGCTCCAGTTAAATACTCTTGAAAGCCTTTAACTCTTTTAGCTATATTATCTGACTGCCCTTTAAAATTTGACTCAATATCTTTTTCAATTTCATTTTTTTTTGTTTCTAACTCTTTTATTTCTTTAACTAAAGAGTCTTTTTTTGAGACGAGATCTCTAAAAATCTCATTAGAGATTTCATCAAAAGATTTATTTGGGTTGCTGTTTTTTGAGGTAATATTTTTTGGCGTTGCATTTCTCTTACTAATTTGTTTGGTTTTATTATCTGAAATTGACTTATCTAGTATTGGCTCCTTCTCAGGATTATTGTTTGAAATTTCTTTATTGGTCATTTAAGGAATTTTGATGATTAGGCAAAGTCTGAATTTTAGGAATTTTTAATTTCCAAGGAGTCAACTTTTTTTATGAGCTCATCTTTTAATTGCTTTGGATTAAATAATATTGGTAATAAATGAGGGCTGGACTTTTCTCTAAAATAAAAAATACCTGGAATTATAGGGAAAAAGAATTTCCATGATATCCAGTTCTTGAATGGAAAAATTCTAATCTCTTTCCCTAATTGTAGAACGATAAAATCATCATTTGTTATTTTTATTCTTAAGGTAAATGATTGAAGCAATAAAAAAAAGCTAAAAGAAGCAAAAACTATTGTTGGTAAAGAACCAATATTCAAAAATAAAAGCATAAAACTTAGAACTATTAGAATGATTGGTAGCTGAAATGATGGTGATATTATTACTGGGTCTTCTTTTTTTGGTTTAGTGTTAAACATCGAATCATCCAAATAAAATTTGCGTTAGCAATACATCCATTAAAGATACAGTAACAAGAGTCATCACAACAGCTCCTGTAGTACTTGTCCCAACTTCTTTTGGACCTCCTTTAGTTGTGAGTCCATATCCACAAGCAATGATTGAAATAAGTAATCCGAACACGATAGATTTTATTAACATTGAAGTTAAGTCCGAACTGGTTAAACTCACATTGCCTGATCTTACAGATGTCCAAAAAACTATTGGAGGAACTTTATAAAAAATAGTACTCCAAATTTGTCCACTCCACAAAGCTACAGATAAAAACAAAAGACATTGTATAGGAGACATTATTATCATAGATAGCAACCTTGGAACTACTAAATATTGAATAGGTTCAGTTCTTAACATTGTAATAGCCTCAATTTGTTCTGTAACTTTCATAGTGCCCAGTTGCGCAGCATAGGCAGTGGCAACTTTCCCAGTCATTAAAGTCGCTGTTAGAAGAGGAGCCATTTCTCTGGCCATCCCAACTGCTAATAAACCTCCTATTTCACTTGAAATCCCCATGCTTGTAAGTTGAGATGCGACTTGAATATTAAAAACAGTACCTGCTGCAATTCCTGTAATTAATACAATTAACAAACTTCCAGGTCCTGATTCCATGAGTTGGTCAAAGAGATCATTTTTAGAAACTTTACCTCTAAAGATAAAATTAATTGCTTGCCCGCCAATGATTAAGCTGCTTAGAAGTCTTTTAAAAAAATTAGGGTAAAACATATCTTTATATTAGTTTGTAATTGATTTTCGATCCCATTTTCTCATGATTAAAAGACCAATTACTACCAATATTGAGGGTATAAAACCAATACATAATCTAATAGTTAATTGTGCTGAGTAGCATTGTTCAATAATATTTAGACCACCTTTATTAACAAAGCATGATTGATAACCAGATAAATACAACAAAAATCCTAATAATTGGACACTAAAAGCGATACCAATCTTCTGAATAAGTACCATCCAAGCAGTATATAATCCTGCGGGTTTCTCTGGATCTTCGTCTATGGCATCAGGAAGTAGTGACCATGGGATAAGAAAAGCAGTTGAAGCTCCAATGCCAATAAGACATATTATGAAAATTAAAAGAATGAACAGAAATATGTTGCCGGCATTTAGAAATAAACTATCTCCAACTCCTGAAATTTTTGACAATGAAGGTAAAAATAAAGCTGCCGTACATGAAATGATCCACATAATGGCTCCATAATTTAAAGCTGAAATCCTATTTAATTTATTTGATACTCTGGTCCATATTTGTAGACCCATCAAAGCACTAATTTGGAAAGGTATTGGGACCCACTTTGCAATATATGTTGGTACATTTAGTACATCTTCTACATAAATTAACGCTACTGTTTGCATCAATTGTAAGGCGCACCAGAGGAGAATATAAAGCGTAATAACTTTTAGAAATTTTTTATTTCTGAAGATCCTTTTGAATTGAAGTGTTATATCTTCAAATTTTCCCGAAGGCCTTCTTGCTTTTTTTGCGAATGGAGCCAATCCCCAGCAAGAAACTAATGTTGCAAAAACTGCAATACATCCACTTATTTTACCCATTAAAAAATATTCATTTTTTGCTGATCCTTCAGAACCTAATACAGCTCCAGCAATTATTAAACCAGTTAGTCCTGCAATTATTGAGCCAGTAAATCTAGATGCGTTTAGTCTTGTTCTTATTGCTGTTTTTTCAGAAATTTCAGTAGATAGAGCTGCAAAAGGAAGATTAATACTTGTATAAGCAGTCATTACGACTATAGAAATTATTGCATAGTAAATAGTCTTGGTTAGAACGGAACCAGTGGGTGTCCACCATATCGCGGCTAAAGAAAACCCAAGAGGAACAGATGCTACTACCATCCAAGGGATTCTAGGCCCCCATCTTGATTTGGTACGATCACTTAACCATCCAATTAAAGGATCGTTTACTGCATCCCATATCTTTATTAACATTAATAATGAACCTGCAATTATTACTGGTAAACCTGCAGAAATAAAGAATTTGAACAGAAAAAAACCAAATTGCGTCGCGACTAAACCTGTGCCTGCATCTCCTAGCCCATAAGAGAGCATTAATCTTGTTGTTGATCTCGTAATATTTTTTTTCGAGTGTGAATTTTCCAATCTTTTTACTTTGTGGATTGTTTGATAATGTATTATTGCAATGGTAATTCTATTACTATATGCGGGCGTGGTTTAGTGGTAAAACCTCAGCCTTCCAAGCTGAAGATGCGGGTTCGATTCCCGCCGCCCGCTTTTAGGATATATTATTTTTTGTCCCAAGTACTTCTTCTGAAATGATTAATAAAGAGCTTCTACTCTTTATTGAAACAGATTTCTCATTAATAGTTAAGGGTTCAAAAATCTCAGGCATGCTAGTGTCGATAACTTTTAACCAATTATATTTACATTTCGGTAAGGGGAAATCGATACTTTTTGAATATGCATTTAAACCTGTCCAGACCAGAGGATTACTATTACCTCTATTAATACTAAAGGCGACTGTGTGAGACCAACTACTCCAATCGGGACTATCTAACTTTGTACCATGCCAATGATATGTTGGGATATTTTCATTGGCTTGATTGTTAGGGGGAAATGATGGATTAAAAATGTTTATTAGTTTTTTTCGGATTTTTATAACGTATTTAAAATATTCTAATAATTCCAAATCTTGTTGACCATGTTCCCAATTCATCCAGCCCAATAAGTTATTTTGGCACCAAGAATTATTATTACCGCCTTGTGACCTTCCTATCTCATCACCCATAAGTATCATTGGAACACCTTTAGAAATAAGTAGACTAAGAATAAGATTTTTTTGTTGTCTTTTTCTTAAATCATTGATTAATAAGTTTGTAGTTGGTCCCTCTATACCATGATTCCAAGAATTGTTATGGTTATCACCATCTCTATTTTGTTCTCTATTGGCAAAATTATGTTTTCTATTGAAAGTTACTAAATCTTTAAGAGTGAATCCATCATGTGAAGTAATGAAATTTATTGATTTTGGGAAGATATTATCTTCTTTATAAATAGATGGACTACCCTTGATTTTATCGCTCATATTCCAAGCTGTATCTTTATCCCCCTTCCAAAATCTTCGCAAGTCGTCTCTAAAATGTCCATTCCAAGTGAAAGTATTCTTAGATGGGAAATTACCTAATTTATATAAACCCCCACAATCCCAGGGCTCACTTATGAACTTTATATCAACAAGTTCTGGTTCACACTCTATATCTTCAAAAATCGGAGGATTATCGAGTGGTGAAAGATTTTCTCCTCTTGATAAGGCAATACCTAAATCAAATCTGAAGCCATCTACTCCAAATTCACTTGCCCAACACTTTAATGACTCAATTATTAGTTTTCTAACTAATCCTCTGTTTGCTGCAATAGTATTCCCACAACCTGATACGTCTTGATAATTTTTATCTTTCCCAATGAAGTAATAAAGATTTTCATCTATACCTTTCCAGGATATCGCGGGTCCTTTTGAATCTCCTTCAGAGGTATGATTGTATACAACATCTAGAATAACTTCAATGTCTGCCTTGTGACATTCCTCTACTAATTTTCTAAATTCCTCTTGGTTTTTTTCAGCTGATTCATTTGAAAGATATTCAAAATGTGGTGTAAACCAATTTATTGGACTATAACCCCAAAAATTTTCTAAACCATTTGGTGCATCAGTTGGATCAAAACAAAAAGTTGGAAGTAATTCAATTGTTGTAATACCAAGATCTTTGAGATAAGGAATTTTTTCTAAAAATTTCTTAAAACAACTTTCATTTTTATTTGTTGATTCAGTGAAGGCTTTTATATGGAGTTCGTAAATAATTGTTGCTTCCCAAGAATGTTTCGGTCTTGGAAAATCTTTGAAATTAAATAATTTTCTATTGCAAACAACACTTTTAAGACAAGAATTGGTATTTTCATATGACTTTAATGCATTTTCTCTTTTGTAACTCCCCCAACCTGTAATTCCTCTAGAACATGGATCGAGTAAAACTTTTTTTTCGTAGCTATTATTAACTCCATTATTTTTTTGCTTTACTCTAAAGGCATAAATGCATCCTTCCTCTAGATTGCTTATTTCAGCATGCCAGTAGGGACCTGTATTATTTTTGTGATCTAATCTCAATATGGTTTTTGGGGAAACTGAAGCCTCGGACTCAAATAATAAGATTTCAACATATTCTGCACTTGTAGCTATTAAAGAAAAATTAACTCCTGTTGATGTTAGAGAACTTCCTAAGGGAAAGGGTTTCCCTTTATAAATATGATTCACTGTCTCATCGATTAGTTAAATAATTGGATAATTTATTAAAATTCCTGATATTTGAATAATAGATGCAAATTAAAAAAAAAACTCAAATTTAAGATTTTACTGATCAATTTTATTAATTCTAGGAAATATTATTTTTGAATACATAGAAATTCCGTGATTCATTCGCTGTATCATTAAAACGATCTGGAGAAAGTGTTTAATCTTAAAAACCAGGTTTTTCTTGATTTCAAAATACAAAACACACCGTTTCATGTGATGAGAAGGAAATATATCTGAAAATTAATAAAACATAATAAATTATTTTAATTCTTGAATTTATCACCTTTTGAGATTTCCACTGATAGGAATTAAACTAAGTTTTTTAAAATTAAATCTAGTGATACCAGTCATTTTGACTGCTATCAGAATTTAGAGTTTATTTTCTCTAAAAGGAAATATTCAGCTATTAATATAAAACTTATGGTTAAAAATGCCCTCAAATTTTGTATAAAGCTTTGCGCCGCTATTATTTTCGGTTGCCGTATTCGTATTTGCTCCATATGATATGCAAGTTCGGGGTTTTTAGACTTGATTAAAAAATCATTTCTATTTAATCTCTGTTTTACTTTAAATTTCAATGAACAAAGCCGATTTAGTAAACCTGGTTTCCGCAGCAACAGGAGAAACAAAAACTGTCGTGTCTTCAATAGTTGATACGACTATTGAAACTATTGTTGATTCAGTCGTGGAAGGCAAAAAAGTCTCCATTCTAGGATTTGGTTCTTTCGAACCAAGAGATCGTTCTGCAAGACAGGGATTAAACCCTAAAACAGGCGAAAAAATTGCAATACCTGCTAAAAGAGTTCCTACATTCTCAGCAGGTAAACTTTTTAAGGATAGAGTTCAAGGGTAATCTTTTATCTAATTCTTCCTTTAATAGTAGGTGCTCTTATAGAGCATCTTTTTTTATGAATCGTAATAAAACACGATGAAGGTTACACTATAATTTTGAAACTTATCTTAAATTTTATATTTAAAAAAGTAATGAGATTCTTAACTATTTTATTTCTCAAATTTTTATTTTTAACTAATTTTCTTGTTGCAGAAACAATACCAACAAAGTCAAAAATCTTACTACATTCTAGTGAATGTATTAAAAATCCTCAAAACCAAATATGTAAGGAATTAGTTTCACAAATAGAAAGACTCCAATTAGCAATGTTTGATCAAAATAGATTCAAGTGTCAATCAAGTTTGTTGGGTTTGCAGTCGCAACTTGTTGAAGCTTATTTTTTAAAAAAATTCTCAACTAATAGAGCGCTATTTATGAGTCCTTATGTGATTAAAAATTGTTAACTATTTTAAAAATTTATTTTTTTAGAATATTATGAATTTTATTAAATAACTTCAAATGGTAAAAGGTTTCTCTGATAATGAAGTTAAGGATGATAATCAAATTAAAGATCCAATAAAAGAAAAAAAAGGTTTAGCCTCTTTTCTTAAAGGCAAAAAATTCACATATACTTTACCTGGTAAAAAACAAATAAATATTTTTGGATCGATAGTATTAGGCTTGAATCTGATATTAATATTGCTAGTCATCTTGTATCTAAATAATCAAGACTTTCATGACTTTGTTTTTAATGTTGGTAGATGACTTTTTTACTGACTGGATTTTTTTTAAATGATATATTTAAATTTTATTAATTCTTATGAAGGCGGTTAATTTGGTTTTTCAAGTATTTTTTTTGTTAGTAATTCTTCTTGTCTTGGTATATTTTTTAACAGGTTATGACTCGGCATTTGAGGCGGATCAGTTTTGTCACTCAACTTTATCAAGTTACGATAACCAATCTGGAAAATATGGTTGTGATCATGATACTGAAACACATCAGTGGATACTTTACGAGTCAAATGAAAACAATCAACCAGCTAAAATTATTAAGAAATTTAGATACAAATTCTTATAATTGAAATTTTTTATAAAAAAACTTCGCACCTATGATGGAAATAATCGCTGTAATAGTGAAGGTAAGATACTGATATATGCTTCCTTCTAGATATATCTTATTTTTATAAAGAGGATAGTCTATAAATGAACCTAATGTCCCCCAAATTATTACCCACACAGATATATATAGGAATACTTTTATTGGATTAGAATTTCTTTCTTCCATTTTAATTTATACCAAAAATTGAGGAAGTTACAGGTCTGCCGCTAAAAACTAATTCGGTTAATATTAGCATTACGAATCCGATCATGGCTGCTCTACCATTTACAAGCTCAGCACTGCTATTAAATCCAAAAACATTCTTTACTTCTTCCCCCTGATTGTCTACCCATTTTGAGTATTCATTATCAGTTGATGAAATATTGGTAAAATCATCATTTTGATTTTCAATTTTAGAGTCTTTTTCTTGCATAGAGTCTTTTTTGTTTATATTAATGATTTTTAAGCTAATTTATTATTAATTTAAACTAGAAACTATAAAAAATATCAAGATAAAAATTATTATCCAAAATAATTGTAATCTCAAAATTAATTGACAAATTAACTTAATTTTTTCACCAGTGCAATTATCTCCATCGGAATTTATTATTGGCTTTTGAATAATTTCATTTTTATATTTACTTGTTCCTCCCAATTTGATACCGGAAATATAAGCAAATATAGCTTCTGAAATCCCTGCATTAGGAGATTCATATTTTTTACCGTCAAGATAACTTCTTTTTATGATTGATATAGACTCATTAACTTTGGAACTAACTAAAGGTAATGTGATTAAAACTAATCTTGAAGGAACGAATGTAAAAATATCTTCGATTTTTGCACTAAAAAAACCTAGATATCTAAAGTAATCATATTTGTAACCTATCATAGAATCTAAGGTACTTATGGCTTTATAAGAAAAACCAAGTGATAAAGGCCCTGGTAAAAAAATTGAAAACTTTATAAAAACAATTCCAATGAATATCCAAAATAATGGACCAAATATTCCATCAACAGAATTTTCGGTAAGACTCTCGGTGCTCGATCTCAAAAGATGTTCTATAGAAGATGAACTTACATCCCTACTTACTATTCTTTGTACTTTCTCTTTGATTATTCTCTTCATTTGATCATTAATTTCATTGCATTCTATTAGCTCTGCAATTTCCTTCACACTTGAAATAAGTCCCTTAGTCGCAATACAACTTGAAATTCCAAAAAAAATTAATAATCCACTAAAAAAGTGGTTTTTTGATTGCACATAACTTAGTTCTATCAATTTTCCTAAACTAAAACTAAATCCAATAGTTGATATGGCGACAATGCAACCTCCCCAAAATAATATCTTTTTATTTTCTCCAAAATTATTTATAAAGTAATCAGATATTTTTTTGATGTAAAATCCAATTATTTGAACCGGGTGGATTAAGAATTTTGGATCGCCGATCAACAAATCAAAGCCAATTGATCCAAGAAATATTAAAAATAAATTTATTTCAGCCAACTGAACATAGAGCGCAGACCTTTACCTACTTTCTCAATTTCATGTTTTGAGTTCTCTTCCCTTAATTTTGTCATTAATGGTTTGTTTTTATCGCATTCTTCAACAAAATTCTTAGCGAAAGTTCCATCTTGAATATCTTTTAGAATTTTCTGCATTTCTTTCTTTGTATCATTATTGATAAGTCTTTTGCCACTTACATAATCTCCATATTCTGCTGTGTTGGAGATAGAATCTCTCATTTGAGATAAGCCACCCTTTACCATTAGATCAACAATTAGTTTAACTTCATGTAAGCATTCGAAGTATGCAAGTTCTGGTTGATATCCTGCCTCTACAAGAGTTTCGAATCCTGATTTAACTAGTTCTGATAAGCCTCCACATAAAACCGCTTGTTCGCCAAATAAATCAGTTTCTGTTTCTTCCTTGAAATTTGTTTCAAGTATCCCTGCTCGGGTTCCTCCAATCCCTTTAGCATAAGCCATCGCCAATGATCTCGCATTCCCAGAAGAATCCTGTTCAACGGCAAACAATGCAGGAACGCCTTGGCCATTCTGATATTCCCAACGAACAGTATGTCCAGGCCCTTTTGGGGCGATCATAACAACATCCACAAAACTAGGAGGTTTGATAAGCCCGAATCTAATATTAAAGCCATGAGCAAAACTTAATATCTTTCCTTCTTTTAAGTTTGGTTCTATTTCTTTAAGGTAAACATCTTTCTGAAACTCATCTGGTAAGAGAATCATAATCCAATCTGCTCTTTCGCAAGCTTCAGCAACACTAAAAACTTGTAAACCATCGCTTATAGCTTTGCTTTCAGACTTACTTCCTTTATATAAGCCTACAATTACATCTAAACCGCTATCTTTAAGGTTTAGTGCATGGGCATGACCTTGAGAACCATATCCAATTATCGCTATAGTTTTATTATTTAAAAGACTTAGATCAGCATCTGTGTCGTAAAAGAGTTGGGTCATTAGTTGTAGCTTCTTTACATTTGATAATTATTATTTTAGACATTAAACGTGTAAATAAACCAATAAATAATATATTTGAAAATTAAAATTAAAATATTTTTTTTGAAAATTTAAGACTAATTTGCTTCGCTTGGATGTGTGATTACTCTATCAATTAAGCCATAATTTTTTGCCTCTTCTGCACTTAGGAAATAATCTCTGTCTGTATCCTTTTCAATTTTCTCAAAAGATTGACCAGTCATATCTGCCATAGACATGTTTAGCATATCTTTAATTCTTAAAATTTCCTTAGCTTCTATTTCAATATCACTTGCTTGTCGTTGAGATGTTCCCCCAAGAGGTTGATGAATCATTATTCTACTGTGGGGTAAAGCAACTCTTTTGCCTTTCGTACCGGCGGCCAATAAGAACGCACCCATCGAGGCTGCGAGCCCTACGCATATGGTTACTACATCACTTTTTACGTATTTGATGGTGTCATAAATAGCTAAGCCAGCAGTTACTGATCCTCCAGGACTATTGATGTATAAATAGATAGGTTTGGAATTGTCATCAGAATCAAGATAAAGCATTTGTGCAACAAGGCTGTTAGCAATGCCATCGTTAACTTCCTGTCCAAGAAAAAGAATTCTTTCAACACCTAGTCTTGTATATATATCAACCCATCTTTCGTATTGACTTCCTGGAAGTCTGTAAGGCACGCTTGGAGTTCCTATTGGCATAATTTTAAAATAATTGTTTGTAGGTGTTAATTTTTATTAGGTAAATCTTTTTGACTCGTCAGTATTCTATCAATGACTCCATAATTTAGAGCTTCTTGAGGATTGAGATAACTCATCCTATCTGAGTCTTTAGAAAGTTCTTCAATAGTCTTACCAGTATTACGAGATAAAATCTCCAGCATTGATTTTTTATTTTTTAAAACTTCTTCAGCTCTTATTTGGATATCAGTTGCTTGACCTCTTGCTCCACTTATAGGTTGATGTAAAACAATAGAAGCGTGAGGAAGAGCCGCTCTTTGCCCTTTGGTGCCAGATGAAAGGATAACTGCAGCCGTTCCCATTGCTTGTCCAATACAGATTGTATGGACTGGAGGCTTAATGTAGCTTATTGTATCGCAGATAGCGAAAGCTTCTGTTTCAAAACCAACTGCGTCACCAGTGTACCAACTTGTTCCTGTTGAGTTTATATAGAAATAAATTGGTTTTTCTGGATCCTCAAACTCTAGATAAAGAAGTTGAGCAATTATTAGCTCAGTAACATCCATTCCTAGTTGTCTCTTCGCATCATCATCTGAAAATAATGGTAAGCCAAGGTAGACAATTCTCTCTTTCAGTAACAGAGAAGGTAGATCAGGGGGAGGAGTCCTCATGACGGTATTTTCGCCGTAATAAGGAGCTGATACGGTCATTGGTATAGCAAAAATATTATAATTATGATTCTAGCTTGATTTACCCCTGTGTCGCTGGTGATTTAAAAGATTTGTTTGACTCAGGATTATTTATAAGTTTCCCAAAGACCATTCTTCCTGTGGGAGTTTGTAATGCTCCTGTTATGACAATATCTAATCTGCTTCCCACAAAATTCTTTGCTTCATCAATAACTACCATTGTTCCGTCATCTAAATATCCAATACCTTGCATTTTCTCTTTACCCTCTCTTACGATTTTTATATTAAGTGATTCCCCTGGTTGTACTTCAGGTCTTAAAGCAATCACTAAATCACTCAAATTCATGACTTTTAATTCTTTAACTTCAGCAATCTGAGAGAGATTATAATCAGCAGTAATTAAAGTTCCTGACATATCTTCAGTAATTTTCAGGAGTTTTTCATCAACACCATTACCTTCATATTTTGTTGGGTTGATTACAAGTCTTCTCCCATATAAATCTCTTAGTTCCTTTAACAATTTAAGGCCTCTTCTACCTTTTGACCTCTTTTCATTACTGCTTGAGTCAGCTAAAGTTTGCAATTCATCAATTACACTTTGAGCAACAATCAATTGACCTTCTAGCAAGCCACAACTTAACAGGCCATTTATTCTTCCGTCAATAATAACACTTGTATCAAGAATCTTTGGACTTGCAGCAGGTAGTATTCCTTCATTGACAAGATAAGCCTCGGTATTATTTGGATTAAATAACCTCAATAATGTCCTCCCATGAGTATCCGCCAGCTTGTAACCAAGTACACCAAAGAAAATATTACTTAATATGGCGGATAAGGGTTTTGCAAAAAAGACCTCTCTAGGGAAAGGAATTAACAGTATTGGAGCGAGTAGGAGATTCGCAACAAGTAATCCTAAAATTAAGCCGACTGACCTACTTATTAATAAATCCGTAGGCATGGTCTTTATTTGATCAAGAAACGTCTTTCTAAGTTGAAGGAAGACAAAACCAGCTGCTAATCCTATAAAAAAACCTATTATTGCTAATACAATCCTAAAACCTTCTACATTAGATACTTGTTTAAGTATGTCTACTGGCAATAAATCAACCCCAAGCCATCCTGAAGCAGCCCCAGACAATACAAATAAAAATAATACTAAGATATCAGTCATATCTATAATCTACTAGGATTTATTAATTGAGTAAATAAGGATTTTATTTTTTTCAATCCTTAATGTTGTTTTGAAACTTAAAAATGTATTTAGATTATGAATAAGATTCCAAAAAGTGCTTATGTACATATCCCTTTTTGTCACAGAAGGTGCTTTTATTGTGATTTTGCAGTTATTCCACTAGGAAACAAAGTTGAAACTACTCTGGGTTATGGAAGTAAAACTGTTAAGGAATATTTGCACTATTTATACAAAGAAATATTGTCAATTAAGCACAAATCATCTCTTTCGACAATTTATATAGGTGGTGGTACTCCATCAATTTTGGATCCTAAACAAATCAAAGAATTAATTGACCTTTTTAAAGAAAATTTTGGAATTGACTATGGTGCTGAAATCACGATGGAGGTTGACCCAGCTAGTTTTAATCAAGATGATCTTTATGGATTCATAAATGCTGGTATAAATAGACTTAGTCTTGGAGTACAAAGTTTTAATAATCAGATACTTCAAAATTCAGGAAGGCGGCATTTGACAGAAGATGCTGAAAAGTCTTGTTTATGGTTGAAGAGTGTATTTGATTCTGGGTTAATTAAAAGCTGGAGCTTAGATTTAATTCAAAACTTACCACTATGTGGATTTCAAGAGTGGCAAGATGATTTAAAAAAAGCAATAGCGTTTTCACCACCACATTTATCCATTTATGATTTAAATATCGAAGATGGCACTGTTTTTAAAAAATTATTTAATTTAGGAAAATTAGAAATTCCTAGTGATGAAGAAGCTTTTAGAAATAGTCAATCAACTCATATAATCTTAAAAGAATCAGGGTATGCAAGATATGAAATTTCAAACTATTGTCTCCCTAGGCATCAATCAAGACATAACAGAGTGTATTGGAGTGGTTCAGGTTGGTGGGGTTTTGGGCAAGGCTCTACTAGTTCACCTTGGGGGGTAAAGTTTACTAGACCAAGAATTAGTAAAGAATATAAAGAATGGGTAATTGGACAATACGAACTTAATCTAGATGCTTCTCTAATAAATAAAAAATTTGTCTATAAAGAGCTTGATGAGAAAATAATGTTGGGATTGAGACTTAAAGAGGGTGTAGATATATATGAAGTTTTTAAAAAACAAAACTGGGAAAACAAAAAATTTGAAAGTAATTTAAGTAAATTGCTTAAAAAATGGGAAAGGTTTCTTGAAAGTGGACTATTGGTGAGAAAGGGGAATAGATTCTTTTTAAGTGATCCAAAAGGAATGGAGCTTAGTAATCAAATTCTTATTGCCATGTTTAAGTGGTGGGATGAGATCAACTAAGTCTTTCAGAGGATACCCATTCTTCTAATTTTTCCTTAAATAATTCTTTCCCTTGAATAATCGGTTGGCAAAATGGTGGTTGCTCCTCATTAAGACCCAATAAATCTGCAGTAACTCTTACTTGCCCATCGCAATAATTACCTGCACCGATTCCTATTGTGGGAATTTTTAAGTTATTTTGTATCTCTTTTGCAAGTAACTCAGGGATATGTTCAAGAACTATTGAAAAACAGCCTAATTTTTCAAGAATTGCTGCCTCTTTCTTGATTCTTTCTTGGCTTTCTAAACTTTTTCCTTGTTTCTTTAATCCTAGATTTAAATAGCTTTGTGGAGTAAGTCCTATGTGACCCATAACAGGGATTCCCATCCTTATCAATCTAGAAATAACTTTTTGTATTTCTGGTTCAGCACCTTCAACCTTTACAGCTTTCGCATTAGTGTTTTGAATTATTTTCCCTGCATACTCCACTGCTTTGTCCTCCCCACATTGGTAAGTCAGAAAAGGCATGTCGGTAACAATTAAAGGCTGTTCTTCAATTTTCTTTTTAAACCCTCTCGAAACAGCATTTGTATGATAAATTATGTTTTCTAAAGTTAATGGTAAGGTGGATTTGAATCCTAAACATACCATTGCAAGGGAATCTCCTACCAAGACTAGATCAACATTGGCTTGTTCTAAAATAGATCCTGATATAGAGTCCCAAGCAGTTAACGCAATAATTTTCTGAGATTTTTCTTTGTACTTGACGAGTTCTGAAGGTAACATAATTATCTATGTATCTTTTTTAATCAAGAATTGCTAATATATCACTGACTCGGCCTTTCGCGGTTTTAACGCCTAAACCTGGTCAGGACCGGAAGGTAGCAGCCACAAGGGATGCTTGAGGCAGGCGAGATATCCGAGTCACCTTATTTTACCTACTAATCTATTTCTTTTTTGTTTTGCCTTAATCTCAAAAAATCAGGAATATTCGCACCTTTATCTTTGTTATCGGAAATATTATAAAAAGCTTGATTAGATAATCTATTTTTAATTCTTTGTTGATTCATTTGTTGGTTTGTTTCAAAACCTGTTGCAATGACTGTAACTTCTATCTCGCCCTCCATCGCTTCGTTAACCGCCTGACCAACTATTATATTTGCATCAGGATCTACAACACCACTAATAACTTCTCCAACTGAATTCACATCATCAAGGGTTAAATCTTCACCTCCAGTGATATTTACAAGGCAACCCTTTGCTCCATCAATTCTTCCTGCTTCTAGTAATGGACTATTAATTGCAGCTTGTGCCGCTTCTACAGCTCTAGATCGACCAGATCCTTTACCCATTCCAAGAAGCGCTGTACCTGCTTCAGTCATGACTGATCTTACATCAGCAAAGTCAAGATTTACCTCACCTGGACGGGTAATGACTTCACTAATACCTTTAACTCCCATTCTTAAAACATCATCAGCGTTGCGAAACGCTTCCTGAATAGAAGCACCCGCAGAAACTTCTTTTAACCGATCATTTGGGATGACAATAAGAGTATCGACATTTTCTGCCAATCTTGCAATTCCTTCTTCAGCTTGGCGCATTCTCCTTTTACCTTCAAAAGAAAAAGGTTTAGTTACTATACCAATTGTTAATGCACCGCTTTGCTTTGCAACTTCAGCAACAACTGGAGCTGCTCCTGTGCCAGTACCTCCACCCATTCCTGCCGCTATAAAAACCAAATCGGAACCCTCTAATGATTGTTGTAATTCCTCTCTAGATTCTTCTGCAGCCTTTTGTCCAATACTTGGATTACCTCCCGCTCCCAGCCCTCTTGTTAGGTTCTGACCTAATTGAATCCTTCTCTGTGCAGAAGACTGAAGTAAAGCTTGTGCATCAGTATTAAGAACTCTGAAGGAAACACCTTCAAGATCACTATTAATCATCCTGTTTACGGCATTACTTCCACCACCTCCAACGCCAATAACTTCAATTTTGGCATTCTGACTTGGAAGGATGTCTTTTGATTGATCAAAGTTTGGATTGTTACCGAAGCTCATCTCTTGAAATAGGGATCTAATACTAATATTGGGTGCATTATGAACTCACTAAGCACATCTGTAGGAAATTGTTGAGGAAATTCCTTAAATATTTATTTGATAAATATTTGAAAGTAAATGCTAAACCCCTATCAACACTACATTAATTAAAAAAAATTATTATGAATTGATTCTTAAATATTAGGGTTTGAACACTTTTATTTTTGGTTTATTTGGATCAGTAAGGTCAATACTATCTATTTTTTCAGACAATTTATTTTTTTTAAATTCGATTTTTAGTTTATTGATTATCTTTAATTGATAGTCGATTAGTTTTGGATTAAATCCTAAATATATAGTTTTTAAATCCCTCTCTTCAATAGTTAAAAATCCATTTGGAGAAAAAGTTATTTTAACTATCTCAAATGCATAATTTTCTTGGGCAATTAATATATCGGATAATGTTTTTTTAAATTTTTCTTTCCACCCAAAAACTTGTATGGTTGATTTGCTCAAATTTATATTGCCTGCATTTTGTTCATTGATGAAAATTCCATCTTTATCAATGAAGCCTACTATTTTTTTCTCGTTTAATATCCTTTCACCGTATGCTATTGGAGTTCTTGCATCAAGATGAATCATCAAACCAAAGGGTAAAATTTGTCTACTTACTGAAACATTCTTGAGCGACAAATTTTGTTTTAATTCCCTTTCTAAATAAATAGGGTTAATAGAAATTAACCGAATTGGAAGTTTTAAAGATGAATTATTTATAACATCATTCTGGGAGTATAATTCACTTCCTGAAATTCTAATGTCCTGAATGTTGACTGTTTTAAGGGTTTTTAGAACAATTGAGCTTGTTGAAAATAAAAATAAAATTAGAAATAAAAATCTTGTATTGTTAATTTTCTTTTGGTTTTTCACAAATCACATCGAGCTTTTTCCATCAATTGGTCCATCCATTTTCTTGCTTGTTCTGCATCCGAAAATGGTACATCCATCTCTTTCCCATTGCCTACCAACCTCAACCTACACTTTCCCTGAGATTCATTAGTTAGAGGTGCTTCTCCTGATGTTAGCGCCATTAACTCTACTAATTCTAGTTTCTTGATCGTGAAACTATCTTTTTCTTCAAATTTACCAGCCTCAAATGCGCTCCATCTTAATTTCCCGTCTTTTAATGATGCTGCACCTGAACTATCTAACTTACATAATTCAGAACCATTCGCCCAGCTCCTAAAAAGATTTTGCCTTCTTCTTTCTAACCATCCTAGGGCAGTTAGTAAAACAAAAATTATGAGTAAGGGTAACCAAAGAAGACCATGCAACATTTATTTGAATTATAAATCAAGAGATATATCTACCAGTTTAGCCACAAGTTGCTCAATATTTAAACCTGAAGCTTTCCAAAGCATTGGAAACATACTGTTTTTTGTAAAACCAGGAATTGTATTTATTTCATTTAAAAAAATTTTATTTGATGACTTTTCTAAAAAGAAATCGACCCTTGCAAAACCAAAAATATTTAGTGCTCTACAACTTTGAATAGTAATTTCTTTAATTTGTTTGGTGATTTTATGATCTACTTCAGCTGGGATAGTTATTTTATTTTTTTGTTTATATTTTGAATCGTAATCATACCAATCGCTTTGGTACTTTACTTCACCTATCTCAGAGGTTAAAAGTTTTGAATTTCCAATTATTCCGCATTCAACTTCTCTTACCTCTAAACCTTCCTCTACTAAAATTCTTGGATCTATTTCCAATGCCTTTTCTAATGCTTGTAATATTTCTGATTCATTAATGACTTTAGAAATGCCAAGAGATGATCCAGAATTAGATGGTTTAACAAAAACAGGAAGATTTAATTTACTTAAAATCTCATTAATTAACTTATTTCTTATTCCTTTATCTTTGAAATCTTCATTTTGAAAAACTAGATAATTAACTTGTGGAAGTTTAAGATGTGAGAAAATCCTTTTCATCAATATTTTGTCCATTCCAAGCGCAGAGCCTAGAATTCCACATCCAACTATGGGTTTCTTAGTAAACTTTAGTAATCCATGAATTGATCCATCTTCACCATTGAATCCATGCAGAAGAGGAAACCAAATATCAACATCTTGGAATGCAATTCCTTCTAGGAAGTTTATTCTTGTAGGATTAATAATTACTCGTTTTTTTCTGGGATTTTTTTCAATTTCACTAATTAAGATCTCTTCTGAGAGATCATTATCAAGCCAATCTCCATTTTTGTTTATATAAAAAGCCTTAACCGTAAAGCGATGATTATTTATTTTTGAATTGAAGGCTTGATACACTGTCTTGGCAGATGATATCGATACTTCATGTTCATTGGAATAACCACCAAATATTAATCCAATACATTTTTTCTTTTCACCAATCATTTAGAAAAAAAATTTAGCAAAGTTCACCTGATAAAGAAAAAGATCTTGCTTCATTTATGAGAACTTCTATCTCATCTCCCAATGAAAAATTAAATTTACTTTTTTGGGGAATCTCTACGAAAGTTAATCTATTCGTCCTTGTTCTGCCCATAATTTGTGAAGAATTTTTTGGATTTATACCCTCAATTAAAATACTTTCAATATTATTAATGTATCTTTGGTTTCTGGTCTTAGCAGTTTTCTCGACCAATGCATTAATTTCCTGCAATCTAACTTTTTTTACTTCTTCAGGAATTTGATTAGTCCATATTGCCGCCGGCGTATTTGGTCTAGGAGAGTATGCAGCTGTATTTACTTGATCAAAGCCAATTTCTGATATAAGCCTTAATGTATCTTGAAATTGCTGTTCTGTTTCTCCAGGGAAAGCAACTATCGCGTCAGCTGTAATTGACGCATCTGGCATTAATGATCTTATATTTTCAATAATATTTTTATATTTTTTTATGGTGTATCCTCTAGACATCTTCTTTAAAATTTCATCATTTCCACTTTGAAAAGGAATGTGGAAATGTTCGCAGATCTTATCTAGTTCATAACAAGCTTGAATCAATCTCTTTGAAAAATATCTCGGATGACTGGTAGCAAATCTTATCCTACGTATCCCACTAATATCATGAATATAATACAAAAGATCAGTTAGTGTATTTTCCTTTCTCCCCTCTTTTGTTGTTCCAGGAAGATCTCTCCCATAAGCATCAATGTTCTGCCCCAAAAGAGTAATTTCTTTGAAATTATTTTCAGCTAATTTTTGTATTTCACTTTTTATGGCACTTGGATATCTTGATTGCTCTTTTCCTCTAACGGAGGGAACAACACAATAAGAACATCTTTCATTACACCCATAAATTATATTGACCCAACCACAGATTGAGCTTTCTCTTCTCGCACTTGTGATATCTTCAGAAATGAAGGTATCCTCAGTTGCGACAACTTGATTGCCTAAATCAACTTTTTCTAGAAGATTCTCTAGGTTATTAACGTGTTGAGGCCCCATGACTAAATCAAGTTCAGGAACTCTTCTAAGTAAGGACTCCCCCTCTTGCTGAGCAAGGCAACCTGCAACAACTAGTTTAAGGCTTGGTGTTTTATGCTTTCTTTTTGCTTGTTTTCCTAAAAAACTATAAACTTTTTGTTCGGCATTATCTCTTATTGTGCACGTATTGTATAAGACCAAATCAGCGTTTAGTTCATCCTCTGCTTTGACGTAACCCATTTTTTCTAACGTTCCAGCCATTCTTTCTGAATCGGCTTTATTCATTTGGCATCCAAATGTGGTAATCCAATAACTGGCAATAGTAGAATCCTTTTGAAAGTTTTTTTCTTCTTTTTTTGTTTTTGTTAGCACTTTGCTAGGAATTTTTTATGATTCTTTAATTCAAAATTACAAGTTAAATGATTTTTATGTAATTTTTTTGAGGGCGAGCGAGGGGATTCGAACCCCCGAATAGCGGCGCCACAAGCCGCTGCCTTAACCACTTGGCGACGCCCGCCTCATATTTATAAATTTAACAACTTAAGGGCAATTTTTCATAGTTATTTTTATCTTTTAGCGAAATTTGAATTATTTTCCCCATTTAGTAAAGTTTTCTAATGTTTTAAAATAAAAGAAAATTAAAAATTTGAGTAATTCTGGCACAGCTGACGTTCTTATTCCTAGAAGTCTTTGTTCAATTGAAGATTTTGATAACCTCAATATTGATGTAGAAGATCTGTGCTCACTTTCTATAACTTGGGATAATGGATTTGTTTCTGAATTAAAGCCATTAGAAATTAAAGATAAAAAACCAAAAAATATTTTATTCCCAAGATTTGTTGAGGCGCATTCGCATTTTGATAAATCCTTTACATGGGCAGATTTTCCTAATATGGAATCAAACTATGAAGGGGCATTATCAGTAAATCTTAAAGAACATAAGACAAGAACTACTGATAAGGTCTTAGAAAGAGTTGAGAAATCATTGGAACTTGCCATAAAAAACGGATACCGAGCTATTCGGAGCCATATTGATACATATCAAAGTCAATCGATTGAAATTTGGATTGAACTTTTTAAATTACAAAAAAGATTTTTATCTAAATTGACATTACAATTCGTCGCTTTAGCTCCATTGGAATTTTGGGATACTTCAAATGGAGAAAAGTTGGCAAATCTATTATCCGCCAATGGAGGGATCTTAGGAGGTGTTGTTGTTCCCCCTTTCAATAAAAAATATATAGACAAACTTCTTACGAAGATGCTACTTCTCGCGAGTAAATATAATTTAGAAATTGATTTGCACATAGATGAATCAATTATTGAGCCTGGAGCAGGAATAAAAGTTTTATTAGAAACAATCGAACATTCAAAAATTAGTGTTCCTATTACTTGTAGCCATTTGAGTAGTCTTATTTCTCTCAAAAATAGCGAAATTTTATGTTTAGGAAAAAAAATGGCTGAGAGAAATATAAAAGTTATTGCTTTACCATTAACAAATTTTTGGCTGCTAAATCAAAATAAAAAAAATACCCCTTTTAAAAGACCAGTTGCACCAATTAAGCAATTACAAAAATCACATGTGGATGTATCTATAGGTAGTGATAATGTTCAAGATCCTTGGTATCCGTTTGGTAATTTTGATCCCTTTTACATGATGTCTTGCTCAATACCTATGCTACAACTTAATCCGTGGGAGAGAATGACTATATCTTCTATTTTTTTAGCCCCAAGCAGATTATTGAAATTAAAGTGGGATGGTTTAATAAAAGAGGGATGCCCTGCTGATTTCGTAATTCTGGATGCAGAAAGGTGGGCAGACATTTTTTCGAGTACTTTAAATAGAAAAGTATTTATTAAAGGCAAATTACATCAATAATAGATTAAGTTAGATACAAGATAAAAAAATTTATTAATGTTATCAAATAATCAAAAATTTAAAGATAAATTTAGGGATATAAATAACCTAGAAATAATTGAAAGTGAAGCTGAAATTAAAAAACTATCAAAAGATTTTTATAACTACTCTCCAATTCTTACTAAAAAATTAGATGGATGCATTGCTGATTTAGTTGTAAGACCTAGTGATCATAATGCTGTAAAAAATGTGGCAGAAATTTGTTGGGAATTTTCTATACCTCTTACTTTAAGGGGTTCAGGTACTGGTAATTATGGACAAGCGGTCCCTTTGTTTAGGGGAGTTGTAATGCAGATGAATCACTTTAATAAGTTAGAAGAATTTGATCCTGATACAGGTTTTGTGAAAGTACAGTCTGGATGTTTAATGGGAGAATTGAATAAAGCATTAGAGAAATATGGGAGGGAATTAAGGTTACTTCCTAGTACTTGGAAAAGCGCTACGATTGGAGGATTTGTTGCAGGAGGATCAGGAGGTATTGGATCGATTAGGTGGGGATTTTTAAGAGATCCTGGTAATCTGATAGGCTTAGAGGCAGTAACTATGAATGAAAAACCTGAATTGTTAATTTTTGATGCTGAAGAATCTGAACCTTTGAATCATGCTTATGGGACTAATGGAATAATTACTTCTTTATTACTTGCTACTGATATCAAACGTAAGTGGTATTCTATGGTTATCCACTGTATTGAATTTGAAAAAACAATAGAAATATTAAAAACTCTTACTAGTGCAGCACTTGATCTGAAATTAGGAGCAATTTTGGAAGAAGAAATTGTAGAACAAATGCCTACATGGTTTAGAAGTAATTTTAGAGGTCATAAATTATTGATTCAATCTACTCTTGGAGGAATAAAAACCATAGAGCTGATTTGTAAAAAATTTAAAGTTGAATCTTCCGTTCTTGGAGAAGAAGAAAAACTCATTAATGGAATTTCTGAAGTTGTTTGGAATCATACAACCCTGCATATGAGGTCGAAAGATAAAAATTGGACATATCTTCAGATGCTTTTGCCCATGAATAATGAACTAGAATTGATTTACTTTTTGAAAAAAAAATGGGGTAAAAAAGTTCTTTGGCATATAGAAGCAGTCTCTCAGCAAGGATTACCACGATTAGCTGCTTTGCCTGTACTTAAGTGGAACGGGGAAGAAGAATTAAATGAAATAATAGAAGATTGTAAGAAACTTGGAGCTTTTATTTTTAATCCCCATGTTTTAACTGTCGAAGGCGGTGGTCTTGGGGTGGTGGACGCTGATCAAGTAAAAGCAAAACTAAAATTTGATCCTAAAGGGCTTTTAAACCCCGGTAAATTAGAGGGTTGGTCAATAAAAGAACAATTTAATATTTAACCATTGTGCTTATTTGCAAATTTAATAAATTCAGCTACTAAATAAATAGAACCTGTTAAAACAGGATGATTAGTTGGCCACTTCTTAAGGGTAAATAAATACTCAATTGCAAATTCAAATTTTTCAAACTCAATTATTTTTTGAGAGTCAATTTCTTTAATATGAGGTAGATCCTTTAATTGCCAACTAGGGTGGTTTGGGACTGGCACAAGTAATAATGAATCATTTTTCTCAAGAAGTGTTTTTAATATTGAGTACATATCTTTTTGTCTTTGGACACCTAAAATCCAATAAATTCCTTCTTCTTCATTTTGCCAATTGCTTCGCTCGATTGAGAGTGCTTTTGCCGCTGGATAATTATGAGCACAATCTACAAGAATTTTTTTGTTTGAATAATTTATTATTTCTAACCTTCCATTCCAAGTTGTTTTTTTAAGACCTTCAGATATATATTTTTCTTTAATATTAAATCCAAATTTATTGAGAGCTTCAATTGCTCCAACGGCGACGGAAGCATTTTGTCTTTGGAAAATTCCTTTTAAACCAAGCTCATAGCTTTTTGAAATTGAATCCTTCCAGATAATTTCTGCTCCAACCTCTTCCACTTTTTTGTTAATTAAATTTTCAACTTTACTGTTTTGAAAGCATGAGATAACAATTGAGTTTTTTTCAATAACGGCTAATTTTTCCTTGGCAATTTTCTCAATCGTATCTCCAAGAAATTCTTTATGGTCTAAGCCAATATTCCCAATAGCAATTATTGGTCTTAATTTATGGGCTGTTGTCGCGTCTAATCGTCCTCCTAATCCAGCTTCAAGAATGAGTAATTCAACTTTTTTATCGTCAAAAAAATTCAGTGCGCAACAAATAATTTTTTCAAAAGGAGTTAATTCATATTTCGCAAAATTTTCTTCAATCAATGTATAGATTTTTTCAAAATCAGTTTTGTTAATATTTTTTTTATTAACCCTAATCCTCTCACATACATCAAAAAGATGCGGAGAAGTAGTTACTCCAAAAATTTTTTTTGATTCAAAAAGTATACTTTCTAAATATGCTGCGATTGAACCTTTCCCATTGGTTCCAATAATTTGTATTGCAGGTATATTTTTGCAAGGATTGCCTAGTTCTTGAAGTGCTTTTTTAATTCTAGATAAACCTAACTTGATATTATCCCTTTCATTTTTGGGTGACATTAATTCAAAAAATTTTAAATTTGCATTTTTCAAAATTAAAATCTTTATAATTTATCAAAAATTGAATTTAGCTTATCTAAAAGAATATTAATTTCTCTTCGAGATATAACTAGTGGTGGAACAATCCTTACAACATTTCCTCCTGCAGGAACTACTAGTAAGCCTTTATCAAAAGCTTCTAATGTAATTATTTTTGCATCAGCATAATTTTCATTGATAACAAGACCTTGTATTAAACCTAGTCCTCTTTTACCTCTAATAATATTTGGAAATTTTTTTGACAATTCTTCAAACCCAGCTCTTAATTGTTGCCCTCTTAGATAAACATTATGGATAAGATTTCTTCTATTTATTTCTTCCAATACAGTTAAGGCAGCTTTACAGGCGAATGGGTTCCCTCCAAAAGTGCTTGCATGATCTCCTGGAGTAAAAATGTTAGCTTTTTCTTTTACTAGTAATGCTCCAATTGCATGGCCCCCTCCTAATCCTTTGGCGAGGGTGAATCCATCAGGTTCAATTCCTAAATTCTCATAACCCCACATTTTTCCAGTTCGACCTACCCCACTTTGGACCTCATCTAAAATGAGAAGAGAATTATATTTATTACATATATCTCTTAGTTTTTTAAAAAATATTTTACTTCCTGGAATTACCCCCCCCTCTCCTTGTATTGGTTCAACTAATACACCTGAAATCTTTTGACCATTATTTTTACAATCTTCAAATAATTTTTTTACTGAATCAAAATTGTTAAATTCAAAAAACTTAAACCCTTTTATCATAGGTTCGAAACCTTGCTGATATTTGGGCTGACCAGTCGCACTCAAGGCTGCCAAAGTTCTACCATGAAAGCTGGATTTTGCCGCTAGAATAATAGACTCTTTACCCTCATTTGTTGTATTCCCAAATTTCTTAATTAATTTAATAGCTGATTCATTTGCTTCTGCGCCACTATTGCAGAAAAAAACGCTTTCGGCACAACTCATATTCGTTAGAGTTCGGCTTAATTGTTCTTGTTCTTCAATGTGGTAGAGATTTGATATGTGTTGAATCTTTTTTAGTTGCGTTGATAGCCTCCTTCTTAAAACTCTGTCGCTATGACCGAGGCTACAAGTCGCTATACCTGCAACTGCATCAAGATACTTTTTACCTTTTTTATCCCATAGCCAACAGCCTTTTCCTTTTTTAAAAGATATATCGAATCGACTATAGGTATCCATCAAAGTGGGAGCGGTCGGACTTGAACCGACATACCCGAAGGTGCCGCATTTTGAGTGCGGTGCGTCTACCAATTCCACCACGCTCCCAAGGCTTTTGAAAAATAATGAACTTTTCTATTATAACAAAAATCATTTTATTGACTATGCGCTTGGTAATGGAAGATCCACAAAATCTCGCTAGTTATTTTTTAAAATCTATTAGATTCATATTTATTGGATTTACTGATAAGAATAAGATAAAAATGAAAATGTAAACACTATTGATACATTATTGCGACTAAAAGCAAATGAAAGTCTTTTTTTTTAAGAAGTTTGCTTCATAATTAGTAATATTATGTTATGATAAATTTATATTTAAAAAGAACAATGTCTAAGACTCAAGCAAAAAAATTATCTTTAAAATTTGCACCTTATCTATTTATTGCGGTAACTGTTTTGACAGCATTTGGGTCTAATAATGGGATTTGGGTATGAATGGATATAAATTTAGTGGTTTAAATAAATTATGGTCTAGTCGCTTTTTAGTGTTGTTCTTACTTTTTTTAGGCTGTATTTCACTTATCAATATTGCTTACGTTTAGGTTAATTTACTGAGTTTAAAAGAATTTAATTGTTGTAAATTAAGCTGCTTTTACTTTTGAGATAGCTTCTGATCTAGGGTCAAGTATAATTTCATTCGCTTTAAAATTACTTTTACTTGTCTCTCTAATAATTTCGATACCTAATTTTTTTAGTTTTAATTCAAAATTTTCATAACCTCTATCTAAATGTTCTAATCCGTAGATCTTACTACTACCTTTTGCGATTATTCCTGCAATTATTAATGCGGCTGATGACCTTAAATCCGAGCCAAATAGATCCATTCCATTTATTTTTCTAACACCTTTGATGTGAGCGACGTTTTTGTTGAGTTTTATATTTGCCCCCATTTTATTAAGAAAATTAATATGATTCATTCTGTTTTCGAAAATTGTTTCAGTTATCTTTGATTCACCCTTGGCAATAGTCATCAAAACTGTAAATGGTGCCTGCAAATCAGTGGGAAATCCTGGGAAGGGTGCTGTGTCAATATCTACTCCATTAATCTCTTTACCCTTGATTGTTATTGAATTACCATTAATTGTTATTTTACTCCCACTCTCTTTAAGTTTTTTCGTTACCGCTTCAAGATGAATAGGAATCACAGGAGAAATTGTTATGGAAGAGAAAGTTGCGGCGGCAGCTATTAGAAAAGTTCCAGCCTCTATTCTGTCTGGAATTACTTTATGAGTACAACCACCAAGTTTATTAACACCATCAATAATTATTGTTTCTTTACCAGAATCGTAAATTTTTGCTCCCATTTTATTGAGCATTTGGCATAAATCCTGAATTTCAGGTTCTCTTGCAGCATTCTCAATAGTAGTTCTTCCCTCTGCTAATGATGCAGCCATTATTAAAGTTTCAGTTGCGCCAACACTAGGGCACTTTAATTTTATATGGGCACCATTTAATTTATTTTTCCTACCTTTTATTTTTGCTTTGACAATTTTTTCTTCAATAATTATTTCGGCTCCAAGTGCTTTAAGCCCATTTATGTGCTCAACTATTGGTCTTGAACCAATATCGCACCCTCCAGGCAAAGGGACTTTAGCCTTTCCAAATTTAGTTAATAGTGGACCTATACAAAAGAAACTAGCTCTTAGTCCATTAAAAAGTTCATCTGGAAGTTCCTTGAAAGAAATATTTTTCGAATCTATCTCTAATTTATTTTTTTCAAATAATAAATCAACTCCTAAATTTTTAAGGATATTCTCCATCTTTTCAATATCAGTAAGACGAGGAACATTTTCAAGAATTATTTTTTCATTAGTTAGCAATGATGCGGCCAATAATACTAATGCAGAATTCTTTGCACCACTTATTTCAACTGTTCCATTTAATTTACCTTGACCAACAACATTTAAGTTTTGCGATTCAGAATATGATTTATTTCTGCTTTCCCAAATCATTAATACTTAATTTTTTATTAGATTCATGATGACAAAATAAGAATACTTAGTCTACCCCATGTAACGTGGGGAATATTAATAAAAAATAAAAAATTTGTTTATTAAAAAAGCAAATAAACTTTTAAAAGTTATTGATCAAAACTTTTACGGAATTAAAATGTAGTTGATAACAAATTTTCAAATTACTCATAGAAAATACTTTTTTAAAAATAACTAGTAAAAACAATAATCTAGTTAAAAGATTTAGATCATTTAAAAGTGGATCGTCCCCAAAAGATCAAAACTTTTTTTGCATAGAGGGTACACATCTTATTGAAGAATTGTTGAAGTCTGGAAAAAATCCCTCTAAAATTTTAGTTACCGAAAAATGGCTAAAAAAGAATCAAAATCTAAGCAAAAAATTTAATCAGTCATTAATAAATACTGTCTCAGAGGATGTTTTGGCATCTGCGATTTCAACAATTAATCCAGATGGTATAGCAGCCTTGGTAGAGATTTCAGCAATTCCTAATTATCAATTTAATAGAAAAGATGATTTTGTTCTTGTTCTCGACAGGATTCAAGATCCAGGGAATATGGGTAATCTTTTTAGAACTGCTTTAGCTGCTGGTGTTGATGCAATTTTTTTAGCTGGTGGTGCGCACCCATTAGGCCAAAAGGTGTTAAGGGCATCTTCTGGTGCGGTTTTTCATTTGCCGTTTTTAAGATTTGATGGAACTGAAGAAGAAATATTAAAAACTTTATTAAATTCTTTATATGAATTGTCAAATCTTGGATTTAAGATTTTTTCTACTAGTAGCCATAATGAAAGTTCAAAAAACTCTTCAAAACCTTATTGGGAAATTGATTGGACTAAGTCCACTGCATTAATTTTGGGTAATGAGGGTCGAGGTATTCATAAAAAAATTCAAGAAGCTTTTAATGAAACAATTACAATTCCGCATAGTAAGCTTGTAGAATCTTTGAATGTGGCTTGTGTTGCAGTTCCGTTATTACTAGAACGAAAAAGAGTCGCATACACCTCTAATAAATAAATAAAAAAGTGACTGATTCAAGTTTTGATTTTGATTTAATCGTAATAGGAGCAGGATATGGAGGTTTTGATGCCGCTAAACATGCTGCTGGTAAGGGACTAAAAGTCGCAATTGTAGAATCTTCTGATATGGGAGGTACTTGTGTTAACAAGGGTTGTGTCCCCTCTAAAGCTCTTTTGGCTGCAAGTGGAAAAGTCAGAGAAATAGCTGATTATGAACATTTAGCTAAATTTGGTATTCATGCTTCCCCAGTAAGGTTCGAGAGATCAAAAATTGCAGATCATGCAAATAATTTAGTTTTAAATGTTAGAGAAAATTTGACGAAAACTCTTAAAAGAAGTGGAGTTGAAATTATTTTGGGCATTGGCAGAATTGAAGGAAATCAAAAAGTAGGTGTAAGAGATAAAAACGGAATTGATAAAATTTTCACATGTAAGAATATTGTTATAGCGACTGGTTCTTCGCCTTTTGTTCCTCGTGGAATAACTTTGGATAATAGGACTGTCTTTACTAGTGATGATGCGGTTAAACTTGAATGGCTTCCAAGATGGATAGCTATTATTGGAAGCGGATATATAGGATTAGAATTTGCTGATGTTTATACCGCGCTTGGTTGTGAAGTTACCATGATCGAGGCTTTGGAAAATATTATGCCAACATTTGATCCTGATATCACAAAAATTGCAAAGAAGAACCTTATTCAAGCAAGAGATATAGACACGAAATCAAATGTCTTTGCGACAAAAATAACACCTGGATGTCCTGTAAAAATAGAACTCACAGATGCTAAATCTAAGGAAGTTGTAGAAACTTTAGAAGTTGACGCTGTTCTAGTGGCAACTGGCAGAAGTCCTAATAGTAATAACTTAAATCTTGAGTCGGTTGGGATCGAAACAGTAAGAGGTTTTATTCCTATAGATGATCAAATGAGAGTTAAGAATAGTGATGAAATAATACCTAATATTTGGGCTGTTGGAGATGTAACAGGCAAACTAATGCTTGCTCATACAGCTGCAGCGCAAGGAACTATTGCTGTTGATAATATTTGCGGTGGTAACGTCGAAATTAACTATAAAAGTATCCCTGCGGCAACCTTTACTCATCCTGAGATAAGTTCAGTTGGTCTTTCTGAAGCCGAAGCTAAGGAGTTATCTGCGAAAGAAAATTTTAATTTGGGAGTTGTTAAAAGTTTCTTCAAGGCTAATTCAAAAGCGTTGGCTGAATTGGAGAGTGATGGATTATTAAAGTTGATTTTCAATAAAGATAATGGGAAAGTTTTAGGTGCTCATATTTACGGGTTACATGCAGCTGATTTGATTCAAGAAATTTCGAACGCTATTTCAAGGAACCAAGATGTAATTGAATTATCTAAAGAAGTTCATACTCATCCTACTCTTAGTGAAGTAGTTGAGGTCGCATATAAACAAGCGGCTTCTCAAATAAAATAATATCTAAAATTAATGGAGATAAGACGCAGGCCACCAAATCCAACTGTAAGGGTAGAAAATTTAGAATATGCTGTGCCTCATAGAGAAGCACAAGCAAAAAACATTCTGGAAGAAATTGTATGGCACAAGGATATCGAAATTAAGAATTTTAAAAAAATAGTTTCATTAGAAGATCTAATAAAAAAGATTGAAATACTTCCTGCACCTAAAGATTTTTATAAAAATATCTTGGGGTCAAAAATAAAACCAGGAGTAATTGCTGAAATAAAAAAAGCTAGTCCGAGTAAAGGAGTTATAAGAAAAGATTTTAATCCTGAAGATATAGCAATTCGTTATGAAAGATCAGGTGCATCATGTATCTCAGTACTTACTGATAAAAAATTTTTTCAAGGGAGTTATGAAATACTCGAAACTGTAAGGAAATCAACTAATCTTCCTCTACTCTGCAAAGATTTTATTATTTCTGCTTATCAGATTTATAAAGCAAGGGTATCTGGTGCTGATGCAATATTATTAATCGCTGCGATTTTAAGTGATGACGATTTAATTTATCTCAAGAAAATAGCTGATAATTTAAAGATGAGCGTCCTTGTTGAAGTCCATAATGATGATGAATTAGAAAGGATCCTAAAGTTAAAATCTTTTAATTTGATTGGAATAAATAATAGAGACTTAAAGACTTTTAAAACGGATTTAAAAACATCAATAGAATTGATGAATATTTATGCAGATATATTTCTAAAACAAAATATTCTTCCGATTAGTGAATCAGGAATTAATTGTGCCGAAGATTTAGATTCGCTTAGATCTATTGGAATAAAGGGAGTATTAATTGGTGAAACTTTTATGAGAGAAAGTAATATTGAAAAATCTTTCAAGAAATTATTTAACTCAATTTAATTTTGACTTCGAATCGTGCTATAAAATTGAGTAGACAAAGTTGTATTGAATATATATGCAGGCTGTAATTTTAACAGGTATTGTTGCAGGATTTGTGCATGTTGTTAGTGGTGCTGATCATCTAATCGCAATGGCACCAGCAGCGATTAATAATCCCCAGAAAGCTCTTAAAAATAGTTTCTCATGGGGTTTAGGACACTCCTCAGGTGTTCTCTTGTTAGCTTTCCTTGCGATTTTTATTAAGGATATTACGCCATTAAACAAATTTTCCAATATTGCCGAATTCCTAGTTGGAATTTCTCTTCTAATTGTTGGAGTATTTGCTATTAAAAATTCTTTTAAATTAAGTATCCATTCTCATTCCCATAAGCATGAGAATGGAATTGCCCATCGTCACTTTCATTTTCATGTTAAAGAACAAAAAAATAATAATAAACACTCACATGCTTTAACAGGTTTAGGCTTGCTTCACGGTATAGCTGGAGGTTCGCATTTTCTTGCAGTTCTTCCTGCTTTAGCATTACCTTTAACAAGTGCTTGCTTATATTTAATTTCATATTTGATTGGTTCACTAACAAGTATGAATCTTTTTACTTGTTTAATAGCTTTTACCACCTTTAAAGCAAGTCAAAAATTTATTAAAAGATTAATAGCTGTAGCAGGAGGGCTTTCTTTTTCTTTGGGATTATTTTGGATTCAAAGAAGTGCTTCTGTTTTTTTGAATTAAAAAATTTTTTAATTTAGGAATAATTAATTTAGAGGTGACTATTCCAATTATTTTTTCATTATTGATTAATCCAAATTTATTACTATCTTCGCTAAATTCAATATTATCTCCAAGAACCTCAATATTATTTTGATTCACTGTATTTATCCTTTTTATTAGGTTTTTATTTTTAAGTGGATGATTAAAAATAACTATTTGTCGATTTTTTAGTATTGATTTATTTTTTTTATATTTTTTAAAAAATACAATATCCCCTTCTTTTAGGTAAGGTAACATCGATTCACCACTAATAATGGCTGTTTTTCTTAAACCTAAAAAAAATAAAATAAAATCAAAAAAACTTTTGAAAATAATTCTGATTAACTAGCTTTTACAAAAGCGTCTGATCTTCCTTTTGAAGCCCAGAAAATATTATGAATCTTTTCGACATAACTCATGAGTTCTTCAGCTTGAGCTAAGTCAATATTAACTTTGCATGCACTGCATAATTTGGCGGCCTTCCAAATGGTTTCATGTAAGTCTGGATAAGTTTCTAAGTGAACTGGTTTAAAGTAATCTGTCCACAAAATTAGAATTTCTTTCTTTGTTTCTTTTGCTTGCTCTTCTTTAACTGCAACATATCTAGAAAATGTATTACTGTATGTAGCCCACTCTGCTGAATCAGTGCTTGAAGGAGCTTCTAGTGCAATAAGTTTTTTTGTCATTGATAAAACTGCTTCAGCAGCAACTCTTGTTGATGCTGGATCGTAAACACCACAGGGGCCGTCACAGTGAGCATGGACTGGCATTGGGGATTTTTTATCTAGAAAAGAATTGATGAATTTAATTAGCATTTCAAATATTTGGAGTTGTATACATTTTACTTGGAGATTTACTAAATTGAAAAGTCTTAGATAATTTTCTTACTTAATTTAACTGACTTTTAATAATTCAACTTCAAATATCAATGTTGCATTTGCAGGAATCACATTTCCTGCTCCTCTTGAGCCATATCCAAGCTCTGGAGGAATTGTTAATTTTCTTTTTCCTCCAACCTTCATGCCTGCGACTCCCTCGTCCCAACCTTTTATTACTCGTCCAGCCCCCAAGGGGAAGGAGAATGGTGCTCTACCGATACTTGTATCAAATTGTGTTCCGTCTTCTAGAGTACCTGTATAATTTACAGTAACTGTTTGGCCAGCTCTGGCTTCATCACCTTCACCAATAAAGATGTCTGCAATAATTAGACCACTTTCTGTTGTTCTTGAATTATTGTCTGATTGTGTTTCGTCTGCCATAGCAAATAAAATAGGATTTGGATCTGATGGGTCTAATTCAAATAAATTATTATTTGAAACATTCGTTGATTGTACAACAGGTGCTTCTTGAGATAATTCATTTTCGGATTCAATAGCATTAACAATTTGAGGAGAATTAAATTGACTGAAAAGAGTTAATGAAACGCAAAAAACAAAAACTGCAAAGCTAATAAAAACTTCTTTCACTTAAATCTTGAAAACTACTAGATCCAATACTACAGAATAAAGGTACAATAAATGGATGATTTTAAATTTAATTTCTAAAAATTTAGATTGTTAATTCCAAATCAAATCAAAAGTTTAAGACAATATTTATATCCGTGTTTAGGTGGCATATCTGGGGGTATTTCTGTTGCAACTAATTTTTGGCTGATTCTTATGCCGATATCTTTATTTATTTTATGGAAAGGCAGTGAAAGAAGAATAGCAAATTTTTGGTGGGGGTTTTTCTATATTTTTATAAGTCATTCATGGCTTTATGATCTTCATCCATTAACATGGCTAGGTTTTTCATGGCTTTCAAGTTTAGCAATTAGCATTTCAATATTATTAGTTTGTTCTTTTTTAGGTGGGCTTTTAGTTTATTTATGGGGGCTTGTAGTTGAAATAATTCTCTGGAGAGAAGATGTTTTTAAAATGAATATTATACCCTTAATCGTAAAAGTATTTTTTTTATCTTTAACTTGGGGTATTGGTGAATTATTACTTTCTCAAACACCTTTTTTTTGGATAGGTATAGGAGAGAGCCTTGTCCCAGGTGATATTTATCTTGCTGGTTTGTCAAGATGGATTGGTGCAAGTGGCTTATGCGTATTACAAATATTTATTGGATTTTGGATTTTTTTAATTCACGGTAAATGGAGAAGAAAACTTAAATTTAAAAAAACATTAATTTTTGGACTTTTGGTTATTATTTTTTTACATTTATTTGGAGGTTTAACAACTCAAATAAAAAGAAATCATGAATATCCAGTGGCGATTTGGCAAACCAACATACCAACAAGAGAAAAATTAAAAATAGATGATGAATATATCAAAGAAAAAATATCTGTCGCTCAAAATTACGCTTTAGCAAATAAAGCAAAACTTCTTGTTGCTCCTGAAGGAACACTATCTAATAACTTTTATTTATCTAAAGGCATTAAGGTTAATACTCTGGCAGGAGGTTTCAGGAATTTCGATAATGAGTTAAGAAGTTCTTTACTCGGATTTCAAATTGGAGATAAATCTTTTACCTCTTTCATAGATAAAAATAGACTTGTTCCATTAGGTGAAAAAATACCTAGATTACTGAATAGTTTTTCAAGAGGATTATCTGCAGTAGGAGGAATTCAACCAGGCTCTGATTCAAGATTTTTTAATCCTAAATTTACACCCCCATTAGCAGTAGCTATCTGTTACGAAATTAGTGATGGAGTAAAAATAAGAAAGGCTTTCAATAGCGGTGCAAAACTAATAGTGACTGTAGCAAATTTAGATCCCTATCCAATTAAGCTGTATAATCAATTCCTATCTCTGTCTAGACTAAGAAGTATCGAAAATAAGAAAAATAATTTACTTGTATCAAACACAGGCCCTTCGGGGTTAGTTCAGGATGATGGAAAAATAATTCAAATGCTAGATTTAAATGTTGAGCAAAATGAAATAGTGTTCCCTAATTTTTCATCCGAAAAGACTTTCTACACAAAATTTGGAGATAAACCTATTTTGTTTTTGTTTATATTTTTTATGGGATTAAATATTTTTTGGAAAATTAATTAATTAGTCCACCCCCTAATAAAATTTCTCCTTTATAAAAAACTGCAGCTTGTCCTGGCGTTACCGAACTTTGACTTTCTTCAAAAACCAATTTAAATATTTTCGTTGGATTATCTGAATTTTTTAAGGGAATTAAAGTTCCTTTTACTGGATTACTTCTATACCTAATTTGTGCTTCTACTTCTATCTCTTGATTAGGTTCTTCGATTGAAACCCAGTTAACCTTATTAATTGTTGCTTCTTTTTTAAAAAGATCACTTTTATTTGCTACAAATACTACGTTTTTTTCTCTATCTAAACTCTTAACATATAGTGGTTCCGGCCAAGCAATACCCAAACCCTTCCTTTGACCGACTGTAAAGTGCTGGATACCATTATGAGTTCCCAGAACTTTTCCATTTACATGTATGATTTCTCCTTCTTTGGGTTCAATGTGCTTATCAATAAATCTCTGCATCGATCCATAGTGCTCAACCAAACATAGATCTTGACTTTCTGGTTTTTCTGCAGTCCTTAGGCCTAATCTCAGAGCTTCTTTTCTTGTCTCTTCTTTTTTCATTTCACCAAGAGGAAATTCTAATCTGCTTAGTACTTCTTGTGAAAGACTATAAAGAAAATAGCTTTGGTCTTTATTTTCATCAGCACCTCTGAGAAGAAGGAATTTCTTAAATTTCAAATCTGCGCAACTATGAATTTCAGCAGTAGATAATTTTTTAATCCTTGCGTAATGACCAGTCGCAATATGAGTAAACTCTTTTTTGTTTATTGCGTAATTAAGCATCTCTTCAAACTTCACGTTCTTGTTGCACATAGAACATGGAAGGGGAGTAAATCCTTTCTCATAGCTTTCAGTAGTTTTTTTTATTACTTCTTTTTCAAAAATTTCTCTTGAATCTATTATTTGATGATGAATTCCTAAATCTTCACAAAGGCCAGCAGCATCAACTAAACCTTCAGAACAACAAGAACCTTGTCCTTTCATTAACCATAGAGTTAGTCCTTCAACATTCCAGCCACTTTCAACAAGCAGAGCGGCTGTAAGTGAACTATCTACACCACCAGAAAGGCCTACAATGATGTTTTTATTCTTATTGGTTTTATTATTAGTAGAAAAACAGTTCTCTAATTTTTTATCCTTTTGTGTTTTTAACATGGAAGTTGAATTTTTGAACAGTACTTAGATTACTCAGTACTAATTATGAATGAAATTGGTTGGCCAACAATTGATTCAAAACATTTGATTGTTGATTCAAAGCAAATGTTGATACTAGAGAAAGAAATGTTTTCAGATGGGATGCCCCAAGAAGCACTTATGGAGAAAGCTGGGATCCAAATTAGTTTATGGCTACAAAAAAGGAAGCCTCTTCTTAAGCACGGAATAACTATCGCAATAGGTCCTGGACATAATGGTGGGGACGGCGCAGTAATAGCGAGAGAGCTTTTCTTGAAAGGATATTTAGTCAAGGTATGGTGCCCATTTCCTATTAAAAAAACATTAACAAATAAACACATTAATTATCTTACATCTATTGGTGTCACAAAATTAGTAGAGCCTCCTAATGCAGATGGTAAAGAGCTCTGGATTGATGCGGTTTTTGGCAATAATCAGATAAGAAAGGTTGATGAAAAATTAATTAAATTATTTAATCAAAAATTTCATAACAAGTCAGGCAAGATAGTAAGTATTGATGTTCCTACGGGATTATGTCCTAATAGGGGAAAGCCATTCTTTGATAATGCAGTAAAAGCAAACTTCACTTTAGTTATTGGTCTTAATAAGATTGGTTTAATTCAAGATACTGCGCTTCCTTTCATTGGAGAATTGCATCATATCGATATAGGTCTACATAGTAGTACCTTATCTAAGGTCGAAAAAAAATTTTTAAAAGTTACTTTTAAAGACTTAGCAAATCTAGATTTACCTTCTCTTCCAAAAAATTTCCATAAATACAGAAGAGGAAGAACACTACTAATTTCTGGAAGTCAAAAATATCCAGGAGCTGCATATTTGGCTTTAAGAGGGGCTATATCAAGTGGTGCAGGCTGTATCTCTGCGGTACTTCCTGAACAAGTTGCTACATCTATTTGGCAAGTTGCCCCAGAAATAGTTCTTAAAGGAGCTATGCAATCTAATCAAATGGGAAGTGCCTCTTTATTCAGTGCATTAAAGAATATTGATTTAAGTGCATATGATTCATTAGCAGTAGGCCCAGGGATAGGTATAGATAATGATGATTGGCAAAAATCACAGGATTACCTTATTGGTTTTGAGGGGTTATTGATTTTGGACGCCGATGCACTCAATAGAATTTCGGTATCTAAACTAGGATCAAAATTCTTCCTTGAGAGAAAATTCAAAACATGGATTACACCTCATAGCAAAGAATTTTTTAGGTTATTCCCACATATAAAATGTGAAACAAATGTTGGGTTAGCTCTAAAAGCGGCAAAAGAATTTAATATTAGTGTTTTATTGAAGGGGGCTAACAGCATAGTTGCTGACGATAATACAGCATGGCAACTTTTCGGAACCGATTCTCAGACAGCGAGAGCTGGGTTAGGTGATCTTTTACTTGGATTTGTTGCTGGTAGTGCTGCGATTGATTTAACATGTCATAAAAGTATAACAACTGATTTTCTTGCGAAATATGTACTTTTACATTCATTTGCCGCATCAAAGTGCAAAAAGGGGTCAAATGCATCTGCTATTGGAGATGCATTATCAAGATTGATGAGAAAAAGGAAAACGAGGCAAATATCTTGAAAGAAACAATTTAATAGAGTTATTTTTAGTTTTAAACACATAAACTTACAAATGTTACGTGAAATCTGAAGCGCGCATTAAATATTTGGCTATTTCTTCAAAAGTGTAGGAAAGTTTTAGTACCTCAATTTAGGTAAAAATATGGTTTCGTCTATCCCAGCGCAAGCTGAACCACAAAAGAGAAGAGGTAATGATCCAATAAGTTGGTATCTACAAAACATTGGTAGGGTTCCCCTCTTAACCCCTGCTGAGGAAATCGAATTGGGTAATCAAGTTCAAAAAATGATGGTCCTTACAGAAGATGGCCAAGTTAATGAAAAAATTAAAGAATTTACAACACAGCAAAAAAGAACAATAAAGATTGGAAGAAGAGCAAAAGAGAGAATGATGAAAGCTAATTTAAGATTAGTTGTTAGTGTTGCAAAAAAATACCAAGGTAAAGGTCTTGAACTTCTTGATCTTGTTCAAGAAGGATCTCTCGGTCTTGAGAGGGCTGTTGAAAAATTCGATCCTACAAGAGGATACAAGTTTTCCACGTATGCTTTTTGGTGGATTCGTCAGAGTATGACAAGAGCAATTGCTTGTCAATCACGAACTATTCGTTTGCCTGTACATTTAAGTGAAAGATTAGCATCTATAAGAAAAGTTAGTAGAGATTTAGCTCATAAACTTGGTGCTATGCCAAGCCGAATTGAGATTGCAGAAGCAATGGAAATTGATGTGGAAGAATTAGATTCTGTTTTAAGGCAAGCCTTATCAACAAGTAGTTTAGATGCTCCTGTTAATGGGGATGATGGCAGAAGCTTTTTAGGTGATTTGATCGCAGATAGTAATAACGAAGAGCCTTTAGATCAAGTTGAACAAAAAATGCATCAAGAACAACTTGGTAAGTGGTTAAGCCATCTAAGTGAACAAGAACAGCATGTAATTAAATTAAGGTTTGGACTTGATGCTAATGAGAGACATACCCTCGCTGAAATAGGAAGATTATTAGAAGTTTCTAGGGAGAGAGTGAGACAAGTTGAACTTAAGGCATTAAGAAAATTAAGAAATTTAACTAGAAAATTACCCAGTAGTATTTAACTAATCTTCCGCCCATATATATTTTGTTAACTCGTCAGAGGGAGGTTCAGGTGCTTCTAGAGCATTTTTAACGGATTCTGATATCTCCGAATCTATTTTCTTTTCAATATTTTTTAATTCTTCTTGCGTTGCAAATTTACCATCAATAATTTCTTGAGCTAATTTCTTAATAGGATCTCTTTTCCCCCAAAATTCCTTCTCCTTCTCAGACCTTAATTCATCAGGATCTGCAAGAGAATGGCCTCTATATCGATATGTTAAACATTCTAGAAGAGTCGGCCCCTCGCCTGCTCTTGCACGTTCAATTGCTCTTTGAGCCGCACCTCTAACTGCTAATACATCCATCCCATCAACTTCTTCACCATGCATTCCGAAAGCGGAGGCTTTTCTCCAGATTTCAGGATTGCTAGTCGCTCTATCATGCGCCATACCAATAGCCCATTTATTATTTTCAACAACAAAAATTATTGGTAATTTCCATAATTGGGCCATATTTAAACATTCAAAAAACTGTCCGTTATTGCATGTCCCATCTCCAAAGAATGCTGCAGTTACAGCGTCACTACTATTATTGCCAGCAACTTCCCTTTTGTATTTACTTGAGAAGGCCGATCCTAAAGCCACTGGAATACCTTCTCCAATAAAGGCATAACCTCCTAATAAGTGATGCTCTCTTGAAAATAAGTGCATAGATCCGCCTCGACCTTTACTACAACCTGTTGCTTTACCGAAAAGCTCACTCATCACTTCAAAAGAGGGAACACCTGCACTAAGTGCGTGGACATGATCGCGGTAGGTACTACAAAACCAATCGTGTTTTTTTTTCATTGCGCCAATTACACCTGTGCTAATTGCTTCTTGACCGTTATATAAATGAACGAAACCAAACATTTTCCCTCTGTAATACATCTCTGCACACTTATCTTCAAATCTGCGTCCAAGTATCATATCTTCATAAAGAAATAAACCGGTTTCTCGATCTAAATCCGCTTTTTTTGTATCTTGAAGATTTGAAATTCTCTCTACGTGTGTTTCCAAGAAAATACCTTAATGAAGTTTTGATTTGATAACATTCTAAGACGTGAAGGTCGATTTTCATGATTTTTTTTAAAAACTCTGTAAAGCCATATGAAAAAAATTTTTTAACTTGATAAAATTTATCTAAGAATTTTCAATAGGATAATTGTTTGGAACTTCCCTTAGATCATTTTCGTTTAATTGGCGTAAGCCCCTCTGCATCATCTGAGGAAATATTAAGAGCTTTTCAATTACGTTTAGATAAAACCCCTGATGAAGGGTTTACTTATGAAGTTTTAACCCAAAGATCAGAATTGCTTCGCTTAACTGCTGATTTGCTTACAGACCCAGAAAGCAGAAGAAAATACGAAAATATGCTTCTTAATGGAGCCTCAGGATTGGAGTTTCCTTCAAATAGAGAAGTGGCAGGATTGATTCTTCTTTGGGAATCAGGTTCCTCAAAAGAAGCTTTTAAAATTGCAAGAAAAGCCTTGCAGCCCCCACAAACCCCAGCTTTAGGAAGTAGTAGAGAAGCTGATTTAACTTTATTGGCTGCTTTAACTGCAAGAGACTCTGCAATTCAAGAACAACAACTTAGATCCTATTCAAATGCGGCAGACTTTTTACATGAGGGTATACAACTTCTGCAAAGAATGGGAAAGCTTGTTGAAATGAGGAAAAGTCTTGAGGAAGACTTGGTTTCTCTGCTCCCTTACAGAATCCTAGACTTACTTAGTCGGGATTTAAGTGATAAGGAGTCTCATAAAAAAGGTTTAAGTATGTTGGAAAATTTAATAATTAAGAGAGGTGGTTTGGAAGGTAGTAATAAATCTGAATATGGAAATTATCTAAATCAGCAAGAATTTGAAGTTTTTTTTCAACAAATTAAGCCATATTTAACTGTTCAAGAACAGATAGATCTGTTTCTTGAATTACAAAAAAGAGGATCATTTGAAGCCGGATTTTTAGCTTTTCTATCCTTGATAGCAATTGGTTTTTCTAGAAGAAAGCCAGAAAAATTATTTGAAGCAAGAAAAATTTTAAAAAAAATCAATTTACCAGGGCTTGATTCAATGCCTTTAAATGGTTGTTTAGATTTGTTATTAGCTGATATTGATCAAGCCTATGCAAGGTTTTTAAGTAGCACAGATGAAAACTTACAAAATTGGCTAAATGATTATCGGGGAGACAAATTAGAGGCGATATGTGTTTTTTGTAAAAACTGGTTAGAAAATGATGTTTTAGTGGGTTATCGTGATATTGACGTAAAAGAGGTGAATCTTGATTCATGGTTTGAAGATAGAGAAATTCAAGAATTTATCGAAAAATTAGAAAAAAAATCAAATAAAATTAGTATTAATTCAAGACTTTATAATCAAAATAATTCCATAAACGAATCTTATCAAAATTCAGAAGGGATAAAATCTTCGAAGAGAAAAGGATATGAAGATGAAAATAGTTTGCCTTGGCCTGGAGGTATTAAGGTACAAGATGAAACGCAGATTACTCAAGAAAATATCTTTGAGGAAAAAGCTCTCAAAACTAAATCATTAGATTTTTATAGTTACTTAATTGAAAAAATTGCAGAATTTAAGTTTAGTATTGGAGAATTTTTAGAAAACAAAGGAATTTTCAAGTCTCCATACTTTACTTATTTCTATGCTTTTTTGATTTTATTTGGGGTTGGTATAGGCATCGGACTGCTTAGAAATAGTTTAAATAAATCTAATCAAGACAATACAACGATAGTGAAACCATCAAAAATTGCAAATAAAGATAAAGAACTAATTAAAGAAAATATAGTTCAAGAAAATAAAAAAATAGCTTCAAATCAATCAAATCAAACTGAATCTATCAGTTCAGGTAAAGTCGAAAATATGTCCCTGCAGGTCATAGCAATTACCAAAGCTTCACCTTCAATAGAAGAAATAAAATATTTAATAGATACATGGTTATCAAATAAGAGCAATTATATGGCAGGGAAAAAAGAAATTAATCTTTCCAAAATTGTTAAAGATGGCCTGATAAAAAGGACTATTGATGAAAGGCAAAAAGATATACAAAAAGGTTTATATAAAGAAATTAGCTCAAGAATAGATAAGATAGTTTTGAAATCACAAACTTCTTCGAGAATAGTTGCTGAAGCTGAATTGGAATATAAAGAGAAAATTTTAAAAAACTCGGGTGAGTTAGTTAATGAGACTATAATAAATCCCTTAAAAGTTAAATACATATTAGGTTTTTCTAATAAATCATGGAAATTAGCTGATTTCGTAAGTGGCTTGTAATTATAAACTTCGGGATCATCTATAATAATTAAAAATACTTTTAAATAATGTTTGATGAACTATCATCACGCTTTGAAGACGCAGTAAAAGGTTTAAGAGGCGAAGCAAAGATTAGTGAAAACAATATCAATAGTGCCTTGAAAGAGGTGAAAAGAGCATTACTCGATGCGGATGTTAGTTTATCAGTAGTAAAAGATTTTATTTCAGATGTTAAAGATAAAGCTGTCGGTGAAGAGGTAGTAAGGGGTGTAAACCCAGGTCAAAAATTTATAGAAGTTGTAAATAAAGAGTTGATTAATATTATGGGGAATGAAAATTCTCCATTAGAAGAAAATGAAAATAGTCCTACCGTTATTTTAATGGCTGGACTTCAGGGAGCTGGTAAAACAACTGCAACAGGAAAATTAGGTCTTCACCTGAAGGAAAAAGATAAAAAAGTTCTTTTGGTTGCAGCAGATATTTATAGACCAGCAGCTGTTGATCAACTTAAAACACTAGGAAGTCAATACGACTTAGAAGTTTTTTCGGCCGAAGGAAAAAATTGTAAACCAGAAGAGATAGCAAAGGATGCACTGAATTATGCGAGTGAAAATAATTTTGATTCGATCATTATTGATACTGCAGGAAGATTGCAAATTGATGAATCAATGATGAGTGAAATGGTTCGAATAAAAGAAGTTTCTAATCCTGATGAGGTTTTGCTTGTTGTTGATTCAATGATTGGGCAAGAAGCTGCTGACTTGACAAAATCATTTCATGAAAAAGTAGGAATCTCTGGAGCGATACTAACCAAGTTGGATGGAGATTCAAGAGGAGGTGCCGCTTTATCAATAAGAAAAATAAGTGGCAAACCAATAAAATTTATTGGAGTAGGAGAAAAAATAGAGGCATTGCAACCATTCCATCCAGAGAGAATGGCTAGCAGAATCTTAGGTATGGGTGATGTATTGACACTTGTTGAAAAAGCCCAAAAAGAAGTAGAGCTTGCTGATGCAGAAGCAATGCAAAAGAAACTTCAAGAAGCAACATTTGATTTTAATGATTTTGTTAAGCAAATGAGATTAATTAAAAGGATGGGATCGCTTGGAGGGTTGATAAAACTAATTCCTGGAATGAATAAAATTGATGATGGGATGATTAAAAATGGAGAAGATCAACTAAAGAAAATAGAATCAATGATCTCTTCAATGACTCTCGAAGAGAAACAAAAACCAGAGGTTCTCGCAGCTCAGCCTTCAAGAAGACAAAGAATCGCTAAGGGGAGTGGCTATGAAGCAAAAGATGTTGATAAAGTGTTAGCTGATTTTCAAAGAATGAGAGGTTTCATGAAACAAATGGCAAATGGAGGAATGCCAGGAATGGGAGGAATGCCAGGAATGGGAGGAATGGGAGGAATGCCAGGAATGGGAGGAATGCCAGGAATGGGAGGAATGGGAGGAATGCCAGGAATGGGAGGAATGGGAGGAATGCCAGGAATGGGAGGAATGCCAGGAATGGGAGGAATGGGTAGTAATAAACCTATGAAGAAACAAAAAACTAATAAAAAGAAAAAAGGTTTTGCGGATTTATAGTTTCTAAATTCTTACCTTTAAATGATATTATTATTAAAAACTCACTAAATTTAAGATGATTAAATTGCGCCTTAAGCGCTTTGGTAAGAAAAAAGAGGCAAGTTTCAGAATTGTTGCATGCAATAGTACTTCCAGAAGAGATGGTAGACCTCTACAGGAATTAGGTTTTTATAACCCAAGAACTAAAGAAACTAGACTTGACACGGAGGCCTTAAGAACAAGACTTACACAAGGTGCTCAGCCAACTAATGTTGTTAGAACCTTACTAGAGAAAGGAGGATTATTGGAAAAAGTAGAGAGACCTTCTATTGCTATAGGTAAGGCAAAGTTAGAAAAGGAAAAATTAGCAAAGGCTAAAACTAAAGACGAAGAAGGTGATAGTAGTAAAGCTGAAAGCGAAAGTAATCAAGCAGAAAGCTAGTTCTTTGATAAATTTTTATTCTTATAAAATAACTAAATGAAGGAAGTTTCCAAAACTGGTCACTTCACAATAGATTTGCCAAGCTCTGATGCTGCTACAGCATTATCAGGACCTGGAAATTCCTTTTTAAAAAAGTTTGAGTCTTTAACGGGAGTCTCTTTAACTATAAGAGGCTTACAACTTGAGATGAACGGTGTCATATCTAAGATTGAGAGAGCGTCAGCATTAGTCGAGCTGACAAGACCAATATGGGAACAAGGTTTAGAAGTTCCTGAGGTAGATCTTAAAGCGGCTTTAAGTTCTTTAAATATAGGAGAGTCATCTTCACATGCTGAACTTGCCAAAAAAGTTCTTGCGCGTTCCAAAGAAGGGAGATATTTAAGACCAAGAACTATCAAGCAAAAAGAATATGTTGAATCAATTGAGAACTTTGATCTTACTTTTGCAATTGGTCCGGCTGGAACTGGTAAAACATTTTTAGCAACTGTTTGCGCAGCAAGACTATTGAACGAGAAAAAAATTGAAAAAATCATTCTAACCAGACCAGCTGTAGAAGCAGGAGAAAGTTTAGGATTTCTGCCTGGCGATCTGCAACAAAAAGTAGATCCATATTTAAGACCCTTGTTTGATTCTTTACATAGTATTTTTGGATTTGATAGAACAAATTCCTTAATTGATAAAGGAACTATTGAAGTGGCTCCTTTAGCATTCATGAGAGGCAGAACCTTAGATAAATCCTTAGTTATCTTAGATGAAGCGCAGAACACAACTTGTTCTCAAATGAGAATGTTTTTAACAAGATTAGGTGAAAGATCGAAAATGGTTGTAAATGGAGACATAACTCAAATCGATTTAAAAAAAGATCAGGAAAGTGGCCTTATCGAAGCCGCAAGGATATTCACTGAAACTGAAGGTATAAAATTTTGTTATTTGACTGTTGAAGATGTAGTACGTCATCCTTTAGTTCAGAAAATTATTGAGGCTTATAAATAACCGAATTACTCTGGAGATCCGTACCCTGAAATTTTAAAAATCAAGTAGAATAGAATCATAATTAATAAAAAAAATGCCAGCAAGTAGTAATTTCAATCAAGCTATTCGTGAAGCACAAAATAGCTCAATTATTGGGCCTAACGTTGTTCAAAAAGCTTTACCTTACGTTGGTGGAGGTATGGTTCTAACTTCTTTGGGTGTTCTAGCGGGTGTCTCACTCATAGCAACAAATCCTGGGCTTTTCCAACCTCTTTCAATTCTTGCTTTAATTGCGGAATTTATTTTGTTTTTTATTGCCACAAGCGCTGCAAATAATGCAAATAATACAAAAGCCTTACCTTTACTAACAGGATTTAGTTTATTAACAGGATTCACCTTAAGTGGAATAGTTGCTTTAGCAATAGGAACAATTGGGATTGGTTCTGTCGGAACAGCCGCCTTGGCTACAGGTATAACTTTTGTTATTGCCTCTTATACAGGCCAAAGGATGAGTGATAGCGTCGGCCAAGCACTTAGTGGGGTAGTTGGACTTGGGTTAATAGGACTTCTCATAGCAATGTTTGTTCAATTAATTGGTGGATTCTTCGCTCCTGGAGTTTTCGGAGGTTCAGGGCTTGAATTGATAATTGCAGGATTTGGTACTGTTTTGTTTGTTGCAATGTCTTTTGTAGATTTCTACATAATGCCTAGAAGATACAATGATGATCAATACCTGGCAGGAGCTTTAGGTATGTATCTAACTTATATAAATCTTTTCGTTTTTATATTAAGATTAATGATTGCCCTTCAAGGCGGTGGAAGAAGAGATTAAAAAACTTTTTCAATTCATATTACAAAGCGTAGAATTTTTTCTACGCTTTTTTATTGTGCGATATCAAGAAATTGTTTTTTTATAAAATCCTTCTGCTCTGAGTCATATTTTATCGAATTATCAAAACTATTTCCCATATTATCTAGGTCTCTAAGGAATTGATTAATAGTCTTCGTAACCAACTTTGTTTCTAGCAGTCTCAAAATAGCTTTACATCTATCTGAAATGTTTTCTGATGTTTTCTGATATTCATGATTATTATCTCTTCGATGAATAATAATTTGGGCGGAACTCATTATTAAATTTTTTACTATTATTTCCGCTACAGCATCCCCACCTTCGTTCAGTTTGAAAATTAGTGAAAAAGGAAGTTTATCTAACAATAAACAATTTTTATCTGATAAGGCGTATGCAAAAAATCCTCTTAGCCCATTTTTTTTCTTAATTAGTTCTGCAATCCTATCTGCTAAAACCTCTTCGCTAAGTAAATCTTCTCCCCACTCTTTACACCATTGTGCTGATATATTTATTGCCTGAGTAAAAGAAGCTTCTTTTAAATTTATGGTTTTTTTTTCCATTTTTGATCAGAATTTTATTATTGATGTATTAAAAGTCTTTGAACAATTATAGATCTGGGTTTGTAACTTTACTAGGAAGGCCAAATGTGGGTAAATCTACTTTAATAAATAAGTTGATTGGAGAAAAAATAACAATTACTTCTCCAATAGCACAAACTACTAGAAATAAATTAAAAGGAATACTTACTACAAACAATGGGCAAATAATTTTTGTCGATACACCAGGTGTTCATAAACCTCATCATCGTCTTGGAGAGATATTAGTAAAAAACGCAAAATCTGCAATTAATGGGGTTGATATGGTGATTTTTGTAATTGATTCAAGTGAAGAACCTGGCAGAGGTGATGAATATATATTGAACTTTTTAGTCGGAAATAAAACTGAGTTTATTGTTGCATTAAATAAGTGGGATTTGGTTAATAAAGAATTTAGGAATCAACGATTAGATCAATATAGAAGATTTTTTGGAGTTAATAGAAATTTTCAGATTGTAAGTGCTTCTAAAGGAGAAGGATGTTCTGAACTGGTAGATATGGTACTTAACTTTCTTCCGGAGGGGCCAAAACTTTATGAGGAAGAGACGATATGCGACCAACCATTAGATAACTTGTTGTCTGATTTAGTAAGGGAGCAGGTATTAATAAATACAAGAGAAGAAGTACCTCATAGCGTTGCAGTCAAGATAGAAAAGATAGAGGAAATGAAAAGAAAAAATGGAAAAAGTTTTACAGCTATTTTGGCTACCATTATCGTTGAAAGATCATCTCAAAAAGGTATTCTTATTGGAAAGAAAGGTTCAATGTTAAAAATTATTGGTCAGTCATCAAGATCAAATATGTCAACATTAATTGATGGTCCAGTTCATTTGGAGTTGTTTGTGAAAGTTGTTCCAAATTGGAGAAAAAAAGAATCAAGGCTTATTGAGTTTGGTTATGAGGAAGATTTCTAGATGAGTAGTTTCAATTTTGATGTAATTACATTATTCCCAAAAGCTTTTGAACTATTAAATAATTTAGGAGTTATAACAAAGGCTCTAGATAAGAATCTAATTAATGTGAAATTACATGATTTAAGAGGATTTGGCGAGGGTTCATATAGGCAAGTTGACGATAAGCCTTATGGAGGAGGAGCAGGAATGGTTTTGAAACCAGAACCTATTTTTAAGGCGTATGAATCAATTAAAAAGTCATCTAAAAGTAAAACTTTGTTGATGACCCCTCAGGGTAAAGTCTTAAAGCAGGAATATCTTACGAGATGGTCAGCTTTGGATCAAATTATCATTATTTGTGGTCAATATGAAGGTTTTGATGAAAGGATTAGATGTTTAGCTGATGAAGAGATATCGATAGGTGATTATGTGCTTTCAGGAGGTGAAATACCTGCTATCTCAGTAATTAATGGTTTGACTAGATTATTACCAGGGACTCTTGGTGATCCAGACTCCTTAGTGGATGAAAGTCATAATTCTTCTTTATTAGAATATCCTCACTACACGAGGCCATTAATTTTTAAGGATATGAAAGTACCAGATGTTTTAGTTAGTGGTAACCATGAAGAGATTAAATCCTGGAGAAGGCAAAAAAGTATTGAAAGAACATTGGAGAGAAGAAGTGATTTGATTTCAAATGAAAACTATAAAAAATCGCCACAAAGTAAGACAATAATAAAAGAGTCTAATCAATTTATGAATTTCAGAATAGGTAATGGATACGATATTCACAGACTAGTAAAGGATAGAGATTTAATTATTGGTGGTGTAAAATTGCACCATCCGGATAAATTAGGATTAGATGGTCATAGTGATGCTGATGTTTTAAGTCATTCAATAATGGATGCATTATTGGGCGCACTTTCTCTAGGCGATATTGGAAAGTATTTCCCACCATCTGATGAAAAGTGGAAAAATGCTAATAGCTTGTTGTTGTTATCAAAAGTAATTGAATTGATAAGACAAGATGGTTGGGAAATAAATAATATTGATAGTGTTCTTATAGCTGAAAGGCCAAAAATCATGTCGCATATTAAACTTATGAAAAAAAATATATCTGAAACCTTAAATATCAATGAGAATTTAATTGGGATTAAAGCAACCACGAATGAAAAAATGGGCCCAGAAGGAAGAGAAGAGGGTATAAGTTGCCATTCAGTAGTGCTATTGGAGAAAAAATGAAATTAAATTTAAATTTGAAAAAAAATTTCCAACGATTTTATTTAGCATTAATATGCTTAATAGTTTTAATTTTTCAGTCTGATATTCCTAACTTAAAAGCTCTTCCTATGGATAATTATCAAAGTGAAATGGTCATAGAGGAATTAAGACTTAAAGTCCCTGCCGATGCAAAAGCAACATGGTTGAATGCTGAAAAAGAAATATGGGAGCCATGGTTATCTTCTCAAGATGGTTTTTTAGGGAGACAATTGTTTTGGGATAAAGAAAAAGAAGAAGCTTTAATATTGGTAAATTGGAAAAGTAAAAAATTATGGAAAAATATACCAATGTCAGAAGTAAATATAGTCCAACAAAAATTTGAAGATAATGTTAAGACTGCTCTAAATGTAAAAGTAAATCCTTTTAAATTAATTTATGAGGGAGAATTAGATAAGCAAGGATGAATTCTGACATAAGATTTGATTTCCAAAGAAGAGAGAGGCTTGGACTCATTGAAGCCATTTGGGGTCAAGACAAGAGTATCGACCAATTAAAGAGATTATCTGAAAGCGTATTAAGTAAAAATGAGGTTGTTTTCATTACAAGGATTAATAGTGAAAAGGCTAATTATCTTTTAGATTTGTATGATGATTCACGATTCTATGAAGAAGCAAGATGCTTAATAATTGGGAAAAATCTGAATAAAATAAATACAAATAAAAAAGTTGCCATAATTTCAGGAGGCTCAAGTGATGTGCCTGTAACACTTGAAGCTCAATTGGCTCTTGAAATTTATGGAGTTAATTGTCAATCTTTTATAGATGTTGGAGTGGCAGGACTGCATCGATTAATCAGTCAGTTAGAAGAGATTAATAAATGTGATGTATTGATAGTTTGTGCTGGAATGGAGGGAGCTTTGGCAACTGTTGTTGGAGGATTGTTGGCACAACCGATAATTGCAGTACCTGTATCTGTCGGATATGGAGTTAGCAAAAATGGAGAAAGTGCTTTAAATAGTATGTTATCAAGCTGTTCGCCAGGTATTGCAGTTATGAATATAGATAATGGTTACGGAGCAGCAATGGCCGCTCTAAGAATTATTAATAGTTTTTCTTAAATATTTACTTTTTTTCGATTTCTAATAGGTTTTCTATCCATAAATTGAGTTGTTTTGAAAGCATTCCTTCCTCTCTCATTTTTATCGCTTTAATCACAACTTCAGTGTTTACCCACTCTGGAAATCTTTTAGGCATTTATGTTTATATTCAGTAATTTTAATTTGGTACAAATTTTTATAAAAACAAGACCTAAGTAACAAATTTAATCTTTTAAGTTTGATTTGGTTCCTAATCTGGATAATTCAGAAGAGGTATGTTCACTTTCTACATTTTTTAATCTTTCTATTAACTCAGAAAGATCTTTATGAGCTAACTCCCCATTTTGCTCCCATTTAAGAGATCTTGAATTATTATCAATTTTTTCTTTCATTGGTTTAAATGATTAATAAAAATATAAAACGAAAACAAAAAAAAATTGGTTAATGTTTCAAGCTTAAACTTAAAAAATTATGAAGATTTTTAATAAGTAAAGATTTTATCTCTTATCCACCCCCAACTATTGAAACGATTTCTAAATTATCACCATCTTTAAGTTTCACTGTTTCCCATTTTAATGAATTAATAATTAGATTATTTAACTCGACAACAATTGTGTTGGGTTTATATCCCATTAAATTTAGTGCCGTGGAAAGTAGAGCATTTCCTTGATCAAGTTCTAATTTTTTTTCTTCTCCGTTTACCTTAATTTTCATGAGATAACTTTTTTAAAATCATAATAGCGTCTCCTTTAGGATCTTCAGAATTCATTAATTGTGAAACTAGGGCAAATTTTTTAATGCCATTACTTTTTAGATATGAAATATTATTTGTCTTAATTCCTCCGATAGCAAACCAAGGAATGATTAAATCTTTTGTTAATGTTTTGATCTTTTCGATCCCTAAAGGTTTTTTATTTTTTTTCGTGGCGGTTTCAAATACTGGTCCTATTCCTATGTAATCACAACCATCTTTAAGAGCATTAGAAATATCAATTTCATTATTTGCGCTAATTCCAATTAATTTTGAATATCCTAATAATTTTCTCGCGGTTTTTAAATCTAAATCATCTTGACCCAAATGAACACCATCCGCATTTGATTGCAGAGCTATATCAACCCTATCGTTAACTATAAACAACGAATTATACCTTTTACATAGATTTTTAATCTGAATTGCTTGTTGAAGATGATCTTTATCAGTTCCAGTTTTAAATCTATATTGAATTATTTTTACTCCTGCAATTAATATTGCCTCAATAATTTCCAATAAGTTTTCCTTGTAATCTGTGATGACGTATAAATCATTTTCTTTTAATATTTTCTCCGATTTTTTATATTTACTTAATCTTAATAATTCAATTTCTAGAGTATAAATTTCATATCTGATTTCTGAAGCAATTTTTGAAAGCTCAAAATTATGTTGCCTTGAAAATTCTTCTATGACCCTTAGCGCTTCTTGAACTCTTCCTGCATTAGAACTTATTATTTGATCAGGCGAATTTCTTTTATTTTGTTCTTGATGAGTTAATCCTTTGCATTCGTCTTCAATAAAATTTCTTGATTGCTTATAGACTTCCAAATGATTCTTTCCTAAAATTTGCCTAAAATTTTTTATCCTCTTAACAAAATCATTTTCCCCTAACCCAAATCTAGCCCAATCTTCAAGAACTCTCAAGCCTTCTCTTGCTCTATCAAGATTCGCGTCGATAATTTGATATATTCGGAAATCTTTAGCTTCTTTACGATTGTAATTCTGCATTTGAAATTTATTTTTTGTCAGTTTTAAAAATTCTTAGGGCATTTTCTCTATCTTTTTTAATTTGATTAGAGAGTTGATCTATATTCTCGAATTGGATTTGAGATCTCAGTTTTTCAATTGGTTCAACAGATAAATTTAAACCATATAGATTAATATCTTTATCTATAAGATGGACTTCAACTGCAGATGGAAGTAAAGGATTTATTGTTGGTTGAGAGCCAAGATTCATAACAGATTCAATCTTTTGATTGGAATTTTCTATAGTTGTCCAAGCCGCGTAGACACCTTCTCCAGGTAAAAATTTTCTGCCATCTATTTCAAGATTAGCTGTGGGCCACCCTATATTTTTCCCAATACCTTTACCCTGAACAACCTTTCCTTTAAAACTATAAGGCCTATTAAGAATTTTGAACGAATTCTTAAGATCACTTTTCTGTAATAAATCTCTTATTCTGCTGCTACTGATTCTACCTTCTTTGTCTTCTAAAATCGGAGTAATTTTTAGCTTTATATCCATATCTTTAATCGTTTCTTTAATAGTATTTATATCTCCGCTTCTTCTAAACCCAAATTTAAAATTAGCACCTACAGAAATGCTTTTTGCTTGTAATTGATTTATTAAGATATCTCTTATGAACCTTTCTGCACTTAATTCGGATAGTTCCTTATTAAAAGGAATCATAACTAATTGTTTAATTCCTAGATCTTCAAGAATAGGTAGTTTTTCACCAGGGAGATCAAGTCTAAGGCGTGTTTCTTTATAAAGAACTTCTCTGGGATGAGGCCAGAAGCTAGCAATCGTGGGAGTATATTGATTTTCTTCAACAACACTTTTTATTAATTTTCTGTGGCCAGCATGTAGCCCATCAAAACTTCCAATAGCTATTGAAGTAGGATTCTTAATTTCAGATGGCGATATTAAAGAGATCAAAAGATTACGTGCAATTTTATGATTTTGATGGCAAATTTGAATAGATTATAGTTATTCAATCAAATGAATGTCTGACAAAATTGATTTTCAGTCGCTTTCATTTGGAATGCGGCGCATTGGATGGATACGCTTTTGGATTCAATCTATTTTAGGTGTTGTTGTCGCTGCTGTTTTGCTTTTTTCAAATGTTGTAAATAATAGCGAAGGACAGCTTGGCTTAACTCCTGGTCTATCACTTACAACAATATCCCTAATTTTACTACTTTTTAGTCTTTGGCAAGGTTGGTTAATAGTTAGAACTGGTAGGGCAATTGCAAGCAACGCAAGACCCTCCAGAGGGCAAACAAGCAAATTAATTAAAAGAGGTTTGGTTGTTGATTTATTAGGAATTTTGTTTGGATTAATTGGATATCAAGCACTCATGGGTGCCCTATTCATACAAGCATCCTCTCAAACAACGGGACAATTAATAACAGCGACTTCTGATATCCCAATAACCGGGCTTGAGATTTTATCTGTACTAAGTAATACACAAGTTATTGCTGCCCACTTCTTGGGACTTTGCTTCTCGTTATGGCTTTTAAGAAGGATTTACAAATGAATTGTTTATTTTAGGCAATAACTCTAGACCTCCTCTCCAAAATAAATCTGGCTCAACGGGTGTAAGAGATATTTTATTTTCTTGTATTTGAGATACGTCACTAGGCCAATTTCTTGGACCATAACCTTTTGATTTGAGGTCTAAAACCACCTCCCCAGCTAACCAATAATAATCGTCACCTCTTGGATCGGCTCTTTTAGAGAATTGATTTTTATATTTTCTGATTGATAATCTTGTCCAAGATAACTCTTTTATTTTGTTTTTCTCACAGGGAGGGATATTCAGGTTTAATAGTAGTGAAGATGGCCAACTATCTTCAAGTGCTTGTTCTGCAATATTCATTGCAATTTCTCCAGCAAATTCAAAATTCTTCCATTTAAAACTTGCAACACTTATTGCCATTGAGGGAACATTTTCTAAAGTACCCTCCATTGCTGCAGCGACAGTGCCTGAACAAAAAATATCTGTCCCTAAATTTGGTCCATGATTTATTCCAGATAGAAGCAGATCAGGTTTGCTATCTAGAAGTTCAGATAGCGCTAATTTAACGCAATCAGCAGGCGTTCCTGAACATCCCCAAGCTTTTATCCCTTCTCCAAATAATTCGTCCGCTCTTTCAACTCTTAAGGGAGATTGCAAAGTAAGTCCATGACCTGTAGCTGATCTTTCTTGGTTAGGACATACTACTGTTACCTTATTTCCTCTTTTTTGTGCAGATTTTGCTAATGCTCTTATCCCCTCTGCAAAAACACCATCATCATTACTAATTAATATGTTTAAAGGTTTCATTAATCATTAAATTTTAATTATGGACGATATTTAAGTAAGATAAAAATAATACTTATTTTTACTATATCAGTGAGTCAAATTGAATCATTAAGTCAAATTGAGGAAAAACTAAATAATCTTTCTCAAACAGCAAAAAATAATATAGATGATGCTAATACTCAAGAAGAACTTGATCAATTGAGAGTCTCACTTCTGGGAAAAAAAGGAGATTTATCCATTATCCTCAAAATAATGGGTCAACTATCTCCTACTGATAGACCAATTGTTGGTCAGAAGGCAAATTCAATTAAGACAAGCTTGCAAAATCTAATAACCAAAAGAAAAAATCAATTAAATATTGAAGCCTTAGATCAGCAGATTAAAAATGAAAAAATTGATGTAACAATCCCTTCAATTGGTACACTGCCTGGAAGTAAACATCCTTTAATTTCAACCCAAGATGAGATAATAGATATTTTTTGCGGTTTAGGTTATGCAGTTGAGAGCGGGCCCGAAATAGAGACTGATTTTTATAATTTTGAGTCCCTAAACATACCCAAAAATCATCCTGCGAGAGATATGCAGGATACTTTTTACTTAGATGAAAATCGACTCTTAAGGACCCATACTTCTCCTGTTCAAATAAGGTACTTAGAAAATCATCAGCCCCCAGTAAGAATTATCGCCCCTGGGAGAGTGTATAGAAGAGATGCTGTAGATTCTACTCACTCTCCCATATTTAATCAGGTTGAGGTTTTATGTATTGATCAAGACATTAACTTTAGTCATTTGAGAGGAACAATACTTACTTTCTTGAAGACGTTTTTTGGTGATATACCTGTAAGGTTTAGAGCTAGTTACTTTCCATTTACTGAGCCTTCAGCGGAAGTTGACGTGCAATGGAAAGGCAAATGGCTAGAAGTAATGGGTTGCGGAATGGTAGATCCCAAGGTCTTAGAAAAATTGGGAATAGATCCTGAGAAATGGACTGGATTTGCAGCAGGATTAGGAGTTGAGAGATTTTGTATGGTAAGACACCAGATTGATGATATTAGAAAATTTTATACAAATGATCTTAGATTTTTAGAGCAGTTCAAATAGAATCGAATTTTTAAATTAGGATTGTATAACAAATTAGTTTAAGATAGTCCTAGTTTTAATTTTTTGATTGGTACGTAAAGCAGGACTAATCGTTAATGACGGAAAAGATTTAGCTGTTCAAACTGCAACTTCTGTTCAAAAAAAATTGGAAAAATCCAATTTTGAAGTTGTAAGAGTAAGTAGCTCTGGAGGTATGGTTGGGTTTGCTAATCCTGATCAACACGTCCGGCCATTGGGATATGCAAATTGTGTCCCAGAAGGTTTTGATTCGTCAATAGAATTTGCTATTGTCCTTGGTGGAGATGGTACTGTCTTATCTGCTGCTAGACAAACAGCTCCTGCAAATATTCCTATCCTCACCATCAATACAGGACATTTAGGTTTTCTTGCTGAAGCTTATTTATCTAACTTAGATGAAGCAATTGATAAAATTATAAATGGAAATTGGGATATTGAGGAAAGAACTTGTTTTATAATTAGTGTAATGAGAAATGATCAGAGAAGATGGGAGTCTCTCTGTCTCAATGAGATGGCACTTCATAGGGAACCCCTTACAAGTATGTGTCATTTTGAGATTTCTATTGGTAGACATGCTCCTGTTGATATTTCAGCTGATGGGGTAATTTTATCTACTCCAACTGGCTCAACTGCATATTCTCTGAGTGCAGGAGGACCTGTCATAACCCCTGATTGTCCAGTTGTGCAACTCACTCCAATTGCGCCACATTCTCTAGCATCGAGAGCATTGGTCTTTAATGATTCAGAGCCAGTGACTGTTTTCCCAGCAACTCCAGAAAGATTAGTAATGGTTGTTGATGGAAATGCTGGTTGTTATATCTGGCCTGAAGATAGAGTTTTGATTAGAAAAAGTAAACACTCAGTAAAGTTTATTAGACTCGAAGATCATGAATTCTTCCAAGTTTTAAGGAATAAATTAGGTTGGGGATTGCCTCATGTGGCAAAACCTAATAAATAATAAATATTTCAATTTATTTTTTCCCTTTTAATAAAAAGACAGGATTGTTTGGTTCTAATCTAATTCCATCTGCAATACTTAAGCTTTTATAAGTCTGAATTAAATTTAAATTTGTTTTAAAATTTTTATCTTCTAATTCCTTTTTCAATTCCTCAATGGTTTGAATATCTATTATTGGGATAACGATAATATCTCCGATATGCATATCTTTGGCCAATTTATTAATAATTAGAAGTTTAGTTGTTTTATCACATCCTCCGATCACCAATCTATTAGGTTTTTTTATAGATCTAAGATTTTGTCTTTTAAGGATAGTGTTTATGTCTTCCTCTAGAATCAATTTTGGTTTAACTCCCAGCCTTTTTGAGTTTTCTAAAATTAATTGTTTCGAGCCAATTCTTTTATCGATACAAAATAAATCTAATTTAGATCTTAATTTTAATGACTCTAAACCAATTGACCCACATCCTGCACCTATATCCCAAATAACACCAGTTTCTGGGAGCTCTAGATCAGCTAAGATTTGAATGCGAACTTCCCTTTTGGTTAACAAGTTTGGCCTATCTTCAAATGTGTTAAAAAAAATGTCACTGATTCCAAAAAGCGGCAAATTACTTCTCGAATATTTATCTTTTGTTTTTGCAAGAACACCAATGTTCAAACTCGATATATTAGATGGAAAAGATTCTTTTAGATTCAATTTCCTTATATTTTCATTATCGAAACCTATCTCTTCACAAAGCCAAAAATCATAAACATCAATAAGATTTAGTTCAAATAAGTTTTTCTGGATAATTTCTAAACTTTTGTTATTTGAATCTGTAATTATGGCTAAACTTGCAGGCTTGGTTTTAAGTACCTCAACTAACTTAGTTGAATCTCTTCCATGCATACTTATACTGATTGTATTTTGCCAAGGTATCTTTAACTTACTAAATGCTAATTGAACGCAAGTATTTGAAGGGTAGAAACTTAGCTCATCTTTTGAAAAATTTTCAAGGAGAATTCTTCCAATTCCAAACCATAGAGGATCTCCTCTTGAAATTAAAATAACGTCAGTTTTTTGTTTTCTAAGCCAGTTAATGAGTTCGTCATTACTTTTGCTCTTAAAAAATACCTGCTTTTGTTTTAAATCATTTTCTTTCCATGATTTTATTTTTTCAAAATATGAATTAGGTACTGCGATGTTAACTGTTTTTATAAATAGATTTTGTAATTTAAAAGGTAAATCTTCAAATTTAAAAGAATTAATCCCTATTACATGAATTTTTCTATTAACTGCAATCATAAATACTTAAGTATGAGAACCTATTCTATTTGAATGTTTTATTAAAATATCCTATTATTATCTGAGTTATCAAAATGAAGTAATTGTCTGACAGGAGAAAGAGATTGCATGATTTATTATTAAATCTAATAAATAAGGACAGTGAATTCGAATTTATTGAAGAAGATTCTAACGATTTAACATCTAGCTATTCTGAGAAAGATACTTTGAATTTATCTCGAGTTATAGAAAAAAATCGTAAAATAATCAAAAGATACCAAGCAATTGTCCGAACGGCAGTAACTCTTGATGCACTAATGGATTCAGAAAATGAAGAAAATTACAAAATCAAATAAAAATATACTTTCAATATTATTATTAAAATTATTTTTAATCCTGTCCTTTATTTTTTATCCTTTAAAAGTTTTTGCAGAAATTGCAGAGACAGAAATTAATGGAGACTTGATAAGTGCTAGTAGTGAGTTTTTAAGGGATTTGGACTTTGAAACTTGGCAGTTGGTGGCTTATAAATCACCTCTTTTGGAAGACGAATTAATTTTAAGAGTTATAGGATATCCAGGAAATCTCAGGATTGATCATCCCACAGGTTTAAACGTTGAATCTGGAAGAAAACAGTGGTTATTAGAAGATAAAACATTACTTAATGTCGAATTGGCAAATGACGGCAGACAAGCCGCTGCAGAATTTGATCTTGATGAGCTTGTTCAAAATATTGATAAAAATAGACCATTAAGATTGTCCTTGTCGGGTGTATTTTCTGAGTTACCTGTTCCTCCTTTCGTTGTTAAAGAATGGAGATCACTGAAATGATTTTTAAACTAATATGTCTAAAAAAAATGTAAGCCATATAAAATGGATGAAAAGAGCTATTTGTTTAGCATCATTGGGAAAAAATACAACAAGCCCGAATCCCAAAGTGGGAGCTGTAATTCTCGATAAAAATGGAAAACTTATTTCAGAGGGATTCCATTTAAAAGCAGGAATGCCGCATGCGGAAGCAATGGCTTTTGAAAATTTAAAAGATGATCCTAGAGGTGGATCAATGTACGTCAATCTAGAGCCTTGTTGTCACCAAGGTAAAACTCCTCCTTGCGTAGATGCAGTTATTTCTTCAGGTATTAAATACATATATATATCTATCAAAGACCCTGATAAAAGAGTTTCGGGGAAAGGTATTGAGCTGCTTAAAGCAGCTGGGATTAAGGTTCATTTAGGAATATGTGAAAAAGAATCTTTAGATTTAAATAAGTCATTTATTCATAGGATTACTACTGAACGCACTTATGGAGTTTTAAAATGGGCAATGAGTATTGATGGACGGATAGCTCTTCAAAATGGACAAAGTAAATGGATAACAAACCAAGAATCCAGATCACTTGTTCATAAATATCGATCTGAATTTGATGCAATAATTATTGGTGGAAATACATTAAGAAAAGATTCGCCGATTTTGACTACTAGAGGTCATAAAAGTCCTGAACCATTAAGAGTTGTCTTCACTAAGACTTTAGATCTGCCAAAGAAATCAAATCTGTGGGATTGTAGTGTAGCTAAAACTCTAGTTGTCTATGATGCCTCCTCTGCAAATGAGCAATATCTTAATAGGATTCCAAAATGTGTTGAGGTTGAAAAGTTACCCTCAGATAACCCAGAATTACTCTCCAAATTATTAGCTAAAAGAGGATGTAATAAAGCTCTTTGGGAATGTGGACCTCTTTTGGCTACTTCAGCTATCAAAGCAAGTTGTATTCAGGAGATAAAGGCTTTTATCGCGCCAAACATTCTAGGAGGAGAAAACTCTATGAATCCACTTGGGGATTTTGAATTTAAAGATATGGATGAAGTTATTAAATTAAGAGATTCTGAGGTTACTTTTATTGGCAATGATATTTGCGTTCAGACTTATTTAAAAAATTAATTTTCACTTATGTAGTTAATGGGTTAAATTACCGTACGGTTCTCACCCAAAAAAATTAATGCAGATACGGAAGCTCTTTGTTTAGTTTATAATAAGTTCAAAATGCAAAAACTATGCCAATAAGACAAGACGATAATCAACCTAGTAAAAGATTTGGAATTATAAATATTATTTTGATAGGTGTCGGAGCATTACTTCTATTTAGTAGCCTTTTTCCTAATCAAAACATGCAAATACCGAGAGTCCCCTACTCTTTATTTATAGATCAGGTTAATGATGGAGAGGTCAAGAGAGCTTATATTACTCAAGAACAAATTAGATATGAACTTAAAGGAGCTGAAGAAGGTTCCCCATCTGTTTTAGCCACAACTCCAATCTTTGATATGGATCTTCCCCAAAGGTTAGAAAATAAAGGAGTAGAATTCGCTGCTGCGCCCCCTAAAAAACCTAACTTCTTCTCAACTATTCTAAGCTGGGTGGTACCTCCTTTGATATTCATCCTTGTTTTGCAATTCTTTGCAAGAAGAAGTATGGGAGGAGGAGGTGCTCAAGGTGCTTTAAGTTTTACCAAAAGTAAAGCAAAAGTTTATGTCCCAGATGACGAATCAAAAGTTACTTTCGCTGATGTTGCAGGAGTTGACGAGGCTAAAGATGAGTTAACAGAAATAGTTGATTTTTTAAAAAAACCTGAAAGATATACAGATATTGGAGCAAGAATTCCCAAAGGTGTTCTTTTGGTCGGTCCTCCTGGAACTGGAAAAACTCTTCTATCTAAAGCAGTTGCAGGCGAAGCAGAAGTTCCTTTCTTTATTATTTCTGGATCAGAATTTGTAGAACTTTTTGTAGGAGCTGGTGCTGCGAGAGTAAGAGACTTATTCGAACAGGCTAAGAAGAAAGCACCATGTATTATTTTTATTGATGAATTAGACGCAATTGGTAAAAGTCGTTCTGGTTCAATGGGGGTAGTTGGCGGTAATGATGAAAGAGAACAAACTTTAAACCAACTTCTCACGGAAATGGATGGATTTGCTTCTGCAGATAAGCCAGTTATAGTTCTTGCGGCAACCAACCAACCAGAAGTCTTAGATGCTGCTTTACTAAGGCCAGGAAGATTCGACAGACAAGTTTTGGTAGATAGACCTGATTTATCAGGAAGAAAAACAATTCTTGAAATATACACAAAAAAGGTAAAACTAGCAGAATCTATTGATTTAGAGTCTATAGCTCAAGCTACTAGTGGGTTTGCAGGTGCAGATCTAGCAAATATGGTTAATGAAGCGGCTTTGCTTGCTGCAAGAGCAAAAAGAAAAAGTGTTGAACAACAAGACCTTAGCGAAGCTATAGAGAGAGTTGTTGCTGGTCTTGAGAAAAAAAGTAGAGTACTTCAAGATGAAGAGAAGAAGGTTGTTGCGTACCATGAGGTTGGTCATGCAATTGTTGGACATCTTATGCCAGGAGGTTCGAAAGTTGCTAAAATTTCAATTGTCCCAAGGGGTATGAGTGCACTAGGTTATACACTACAACTTCCCACAGAAGAAAGATTTCTTAACTCTAAAGAGGAATTAAAAGGACAAATAGCAACACTTCTTGGGGGTAGATCAGCGGAAGAAGTGGTTTTTGGTAAAATCACAACTGGAGCTTCTAACGATCTCCAAAGAGCAACTGATATTGCGGAACAAATGGTTGGTACCTTTGGAATGAGCGAGATTTTAGGCCCTCTAGCCTATGATAAACAAGGAGGCGGGCAATTCTTAGGTAATGGGAATAACCCAAGACGATCAGTAAGTGATGCTACTGCTCAAGCTATAGACAAAGAAGTCAGGGATTTAGTAGATGATGCTCACGAGACAGCTTTAAATATTTTGAGGAATAATTTGCATTTATTAGAATCAATTTCTCAAAAAATACTCAAAGAAGAAGTCATAGAAGGTGAGGATCTTAAAAATCTCTTAGCTGAAAGTAAAATGCCTGCATAGTAGAATTTAACTCTTCTTAATTAAATTGATGCTAAAACCAAACAAGCTGGTTAATCCAAATTTTTTATCAAGTTTGGATGCCTCAACGGAAGAAGTTTTTTATTTATTGAGCCTTGCGGAAAAATTTAAAAATAAAGATCTTAATATTGAACTAAAAGATAAAGTTTTAGGTCTAATTTTTGATAAGTCTTCTACTAGAACCAGAGTTAGTTTTCAAGTTGCTATGTCAAGACTTGGTGGTACAACTATTGATTTAAATCCAACTACCTCTCAAATTGGTAGAGGCGAGCCCATAAAAGATACTGCAAGAGTTCTAAGCAGGTATTGTGACGTGATAGCGATAAGAACTTTTCAGCATTCAGATTTAGAAGAGTATGCGAAGTGGTCCTCTAAACCTGTTATAAATGCCCTCACCGATTTGGAACATCCTTGTCAAGCTTTGGCAGACTTTATGACAATTAAAGAGGAATTTATTGATCTTAGTAATGTAGTTTTAACATTTATTGGTGATGGTAATAATGTTGCAAATTCCCTTATTTTATGTGGAGCTTTAGTAGGAGCGGAAGTGAGAATTGCTTGCCCAAAAGGATACGAACCAAATAATGATGTTATAAAAAGAGCTTTAGAGATAAATAAAAATAAAAAAGATTCTTTAAAAATTATCAATGACCCTTATAAAGCTGTAATTGGATCAAATGTCTTGTACACAGACGTTTGGTCTTCAATGGGTGAAGAAAATCAGAAAGAAGAAAAAGATAAAGATTTTGAGGGCTTTACTATTAATCATGATTTATTGAAGAAAGCTACAAAAGATGCAATTGTTTTACATTGTCTTCCAGCGTATAGAGAAAAAGAAATAACGAGTGAAATATTTGAAAGTAAGAATAATCGTATTTTCGAACAAGCAGAAAATAGACTTCATATTCAACAAGCTCTATTGGCTTCCCTTCTTGCTTAGAACTTGCAAGTATTCTATTTAAAGGGTACAAATGTATTAGAGTACATATGTTCCTTGGTTAATTATTCAGACGAAAAACTTACTGAGGCTCAAAATGAGCTTTATCAGTGGATAAAAGATTATGTAAGTAATTTTAAGCATAGCCCTTCAATAAGGCAAATGATGAGCGCTATGGGTTTAAAATCACCAGCACCAATTCAAAGTAGGCTTAAACATCTGCAAGATAAGGGCTTTATTTCTTGGCAGGAAGGCAAAGCGAGGACTCTTAAATTAGTTGATGAGATTATTGAAGGTATTCCAATTAAAGGATCTGTAGCCGCAGGGGGGTTAATTGAAACCTTTTCAGATGTTCAAGAAAATCTTGACATTACAGAAGTCTTTAAGAAAAAGGATATTTTTGCACTTAATGTTAATGGAGATTCAATGATTGATGCATGTATAGCTGATGGAGATATGGTATTGATGGAACCTATAAGAGATTCTTATTCTATTAAAAATGGAACAATTGTAAGTGCGTTGGTTCCAGGCTTGGGTTCAACATTAAAGTACTTTTTTAAAAGGGGGGGTAAAGTATTTCTGGAGGCGGCTAATCCAGCTTATGAACCTATCGATATTACTAATATAGAAGAAATTCTCTTCCAAGGAAAACTTTTAGCAGTTTGGCGAAAAGTTTAGTTGACATTTTTTTACTTAATTCTAAGTTTTAATCTTTAGTCCTAATCTTTAAAAATACTATGGTGATTTTAAATTGTTAGGAAAAATATTTTGTGATTTAACTAAAGTAATAAATTTTTAGCTTTAAAACTTTCTTACTTTCTCAGTTAGTGAAAAGAGTAAAAATAATAGTTTTTTTTTGAAATACAAAATTTATTTTTAAATCTTCTCTAGTGATTCTTCAAAAATACTATTGTGTCTGAGAATCCATTTTTTTATATCAAAAAACTCAGTTGCTCTAATTCTTGATGCCTCTGACATATTTATTTTGTTTTCTATTATTTCTTTCATCCCATTTGAGATTTCATATTTTCCTGGTACTTTATTTTTTTTCCAATTTCCTGATACCTTTAGCCCTACTCCGGAATTTTTATCAACTAATTCTGGGGTGCCTCCGCTTTTTGAATATAAAATTGGCAATCCACAAGCCATTGCTTCTATCACTGCAGTAGGACAATTATCTTGATAAGACATGGTTATATATGCATCTGCCTGTTGGTAAATTTTAGGAGCATCTTTTTGTGTAAAGTTTTTTAGAAAATTAATATGTTCTGATAAATTAAGCTCATTTATTTTAGAAAATAAATATTTCTCATCTTCAATATATCCTGCAATTTTAAGACATATATTTTTGTTTTCCCTTAATGTTTCTTTCAAAGCATATAGAAGAGATGTAATACGATAATTACTTTTTTTCCTGATATTACCTGTAACTAAAAATGTGAAACGCGAATTATTAGAATCCTTCGTAGGAACAAAAAAGGATGTATCAACTGCATTATATAAAACTTCTCCTTTACCCATTCTTTTGCCGAGGAACTTTTCGGAAGTCCTTTTGCAGAAATATGATTGCCATAATACATAGTCAGCAAGGTGATATATTTTGGACATTCTAAGATTTTGTTTCTGCCAATCACCTTCAAACCATGCAGGATAAAAAACCCCATTTTGATTAAGAATCACAGGCAATGATTTCTTCTTGATTAAATTAATCGCGGAATTATTTAAGTAAATTGAATTTGATAAAAGGTAAATTATGTTGAAATTAAATCTATGTTCTGGGAAAAAATTATTTAATTTTTGTATTTTTACCATTGGTCCTCCTTTATCACCTTGCCTTGCTCCTGCGTAGAATAATTTAGGGTACTTTTTTGAAAAATTTATCAAGCAATTTAAAAATATTTGAAAAGTAATGTATCTTTTCCATAAAAAAATAGTTAGCTTTTTATGGAACTGCCTCTTTAAAATCTTTTTTAAAATAGTTGTATTGTCCAAAATTTATATTATACGATTTTCCTTATAAGGTTACTTATATTTTAGATCATAGGAAGTTTATATTAACCATCTATTTTGATTCTAATGTTTATAGATTTATTTAAGGGCGAAGAATATCTAATTCTCTTGGTAAAAAACCCTTCAAGTCAAAAAAGAAGCCATTATGATCGATAATTTCTTCCCAATCATTTTTTTCTAATTTAAGATATTCTTGATGTGCTACGGTGCAAATTACAACATTATATTTGATATTAATTGGTACTTCATTTGAGACTTTAATTCCATAAGTTTTCATGAATTCTTTGCAGTCAGCAAGAGGGTCTACAACTGTTAGGTTTGTTTTGTATTTTTGAAAATTTTTAATTATATCTATAACTTTTGTGTTTCTTATATCGGAACAATTCTCCTTAAAAGTTATTCCAAGAATAAGAATTTCAGCCTTGTCGATATTTATACCCCTTCTGAAGATTTCAAGTATTACTTGTTCAGTAACCCATTTACCCATATTGTCATTAATTTTTCTTCCGGCCAATACAATTTCTGGACAATAACCTAATAATTTGGCTTTATAAGTCAAATAATAAGGATCTACCCCTATACAATGTCCTCCTACTAAACCAGGTTTAAATGGAAGAAAATTCCATTTACTTGAAGCTGCATCAATAACATCTAAAGTATCTATTCCCATTAATTTGAAAATAATTGCAAATTCGTTTACTAAAGCAATATTTATATCTCTTTGAGTATTCTCAATAATTTTGGCTGCTTCAGCAACTCTAATACTATTGGCTTGATATATTCCTGCTTTAATTATTGACCCATAGAGATTTTTTATCCAATTTGAAGATTCAAGAGTATTACCGCTAGTGATTTTTTTGATATCTACTAAAGTATGTTTTTTGTCACCAGGATTTATTCTTTCAGGGCTGTATCCAAAAGCAAAGTCTAGGATATTTTCTTCGGAACCAATTTTTAGGTCTAACTGTTTTTTAATGATAGGAATACAAATTTCTTCTGTAGTCCCAGGAAAAACTGTACTCTCAAATATTATGATAGGTAATACTTTTTTTTCTTTTTTATTTAAATTGCGTTGCTTGATTTTTAATGCTTTACCAACAGTAAGGCACGCTTTCTTTAAGGGATCCAAATCAGGCTCTTTCAAATCATTAATTGGAGTTGGTACAGAAATAATAAATACATCGGCAGTTGATAGAGAGAATATATCTGAAGTCAAATCGTGGAATTTTATATTTGAAAGAACTTTATTAGAAATCTCATTTGTTTTATCAATTCCTTTCTTTAATTCCTCTAATCGATCTTGATTAATATCAAAACCTATTATTTTTCTATCTAGAAAGTCTCCAGTTATATAGCAGTCTTTTTTCTTGGCCAATTCAATTGCCAAAGGAAGCCCTACATAACCTAAGCCAATAACAGCTATTGTACATTTATTTTTATCAGGGAAATGGTTTAATTTTTTTTTATTAGACATTATAAAAATCTCTATACCATTTTATAAACTTCTTAATGCCCTCTCTAATTGGTGTATTAGGTTTGAAGTTTATCCATTCTTCTAATTTAGTAGAGTCAGATTCAGTAGCTGCTACATCTCCTTGTTGCATTGGGAGTAAAAGCTTTTTAGCTTTTATCCCTAATTCATCTTCAATAGCTTCTATGTATTCCATTAGCTTTGTAGGATTTGAGTTTCCGATATTAAAAATTTTATGTGGAGCCCAGCTATTAGAAGGGTTTGGGTCGCTGGTATTAAATGATTTATCGGCAGTCGCAGGCTTTTTCAGAAGTCTTATTAAACTTTCAACAATATCATCTATATATGTGAAATCTCTTATCATTTCACCTTTATTAAAAACTTTTATTGGTTCATTATTTATTATTGATTTTGTAAATAAAAAAAGTGCCATATCTGGCCTTCCCCATGGACCATATACTGTAAAAAATCTTAATCCAGTAGCAGGAATATTATAAAGATGGCTATATGCATGAGCCATTAGTTCATTCGATTTTTTTGTAGCTGCATAAAGACTAACTGGATGATCTACACTTAATCTCTCAGAGAACGGCATGTTAGTATTACCTCCATATACTGAGCTACTACTCGCATATAATAAATGTTCTACCTTTGTATGCCTACAGCCTTCAAGTATATGACTAAATCCAACAAGATTTGACTCAATATATTCAGATGGATTTTCAATGGAATATCTTACCCCCGCTTGAGCAGCTAAATTGACTACTTTTGTGGGTAAGAATTTTTTAAACATCTCATCTATCTTTAATTTATCTCGTAGATCACCTTTTATAAAGGTAAATTTAGTTCCTGTCTTTTTTGAATTAATTTCTAATTGCTTTAATCTTGCTTTTTTTAGAGTTGGATCATAATAAGAATTTAAATTGTCATAGCCCACTAGATTAATACCCTCTTCTAGAATCCTCTTACCTAGATGAAAACCAATAAAACCACCTACACCTGTAAGAAGAATCGTCATATTTATCTAATTAGGAAATATAATTCTAAACTCTTATAGTTATAAAACATAATTTGGTATTTATTTTTCACTTAATTCTTTAAGAGCAGGTAAATAAACTTTTTCCCAATGCATGTCTGCAACAACTTTCCAATCGGCTTTCATTACATCTGATCGAGCTTGCTTGATTAAATTATCTTTGGATTGATTACTTAGTATTTTAATACTTTTTTTAGCAATTTCTTCAGGTTCAAAACTTTGTACAAGAGCGCCATTTATATTATCTACTAAAAAATCACTTGCCATGCCGACATTTGTTGAGACCAATGGCACCCCACTTGCCATAGATTCAACAATTCCTTTTGGCCCACCCTCCTCTCTTGAGGAAATAATATAAAGATCTAATGCATGATAATAATCAACAATTTCTTCATAACAATTTAAAAAGATATGTTTAAATTTAATGCGTCTATCTTTTAATTGATTTTTAACGTAACCTCTCGCAGGTCCTGTCAAAAGAACTACTACAGGAAATTCTTTAGAAATCAAATCTACTGAATTTATAAATAAATCGGGCCCTTTTATATATTTTGGTAAGTTGCCATCTGACCAACCAATTCCATCTTTTTGAAATGATCCAATGACAATCTCATGATCTTTAAAACCCAGTTTTTTTCTAATTCTCTTTTTTTTTGTAATTGAAGGGACCGAAAATAAATTAGTATCAACGCCTATTGGTATGAGAGTTAATTTTGAATTTGGTATGCCCCAATTTTTTAATCTTTTCAAGATTAGGGTAGAGGCTGTAATAACTCTATATAAAGAATCTTTTGTTTCAATAAAGTCATCTAAATGTTTACTTGCAGTTGTGCCATCTTCATATTTTCCATGAAAGAATGAAACCACATATTTATTTCTAGTAGAAATGAATCCCGACCAGTCAACCCACATGTATTGTGATCCAAAGTGAATTACTTTCTTTTTGGAGTTAATTAACGGTATGTTGCTCAGTTCAATTAGGTTCTCTCCATATTTTTTATTAAGAGATTTTTTCATATAAATACCATCCCATTTAATGGACCAATTAGCTTTCTCTACAACAAAGTTAATTTTTGAATTATTTCTTTTTTTTGAATTAAATTTTCTTGATAAATAATGAAAAAAAAGTTTAAGAAAATTAAATATTTTTCTTATTGATTTATTCTTTCTTATTGTTTGAATATATATTTTCATATAAGTTTCTAACCGTAGGAATTAATTTTATTTTTTTTATATTCCATCACTAAAATTATAAATTATTTAATGAATAATAAAATAGCTTTTAGAAAATAATCTTTATTATGAAATACGACCATAATTATCTTCAAATCTTTCAATATCATCTTCACCTAAGTAAGACCCGCTTTGAACCTCTATAAGCTTTAGAGGTATTTTACCTGGATTAGATAATCTATGTTTAGATCCTAAAGGTATATAGGAGCTTTGATTTTCATGAAGAGTGATTTCCTTTTCATCAATTTCAACTTTTGCTGTTCCACTTACAACAATCCAGTGTTCAGATCTATGGTGATGCATTTGAAGTGAAAGCTTTTCCCCAGGTTTTACATTTATTAATTTGACTTGCCATCTTTCTTCATCAACAATAGATTCATAAAATCCCCATGGTCTATAAATCTTTTTGTGATCCTGACCTTCTGGTATGGATTCTTTCTTTAGAACTTCTACTATATTTTTTACTTCCTGAGACTCTTTCTTTCTCGCGACTAAAATAGCATCGCTGGTCTCAATAATAATTAAATCTTCAATTCCTAAAGTTGTAATTAATCTTTTTTCACTTCTTAAATAACAATTTCTAGTATTTTTTGCTAGTACATTCCCTTTAATTACATTTCCATGTTCGTCTTTTTGAGAGATTTCCCAAACTGAATTCCAACTTCCAATATCAGTCCATCCTGCATTAAGAGGTAGAACTGTCCCTAAATGAGTCTTTTCCATAACAGCAAAGTCTATTGAAATATTAGGACATTTAGAGAAATCATTTTTATTTAATCTTTGAAAATCTAAATCAAAAAGATTATCTTTTAAGGCATTACCACAATGTTCAATGATTTCAGGAGAATATAGTTTTATTTCATCTAGGATTGTTTTTGCATGAAATAAGAACATACCACTATTCCAAGTATATCTTTTATCAGTTATAAATTGTTTGGCTTTTTTAAAATCTGGTTTTTCTACAAAACAATCGATTTTCGAACCTAAATTTAAAGTATTATTTATTGGATTTTCAGATTTTATATAGCCATAACCTGTCTCAGGTGATTTGGGTACAATCCCAAATGCTACTAATCTTCTCTGATTTACATAATCTAATCCTGCTTCTATTACTTTTAAGAATTCTTTTGTATCTTCTATCATATGATCTGAGGATAAAATTAATAAGATTGGATTTTCTTCTAACTCAAGAGATTTTATTGCGGCTAAAGTAATTGCAGGTGCTGTATTTCTTCCAAATGGCTCAAGAATTATCGCCCTGGGTTTAATATTAATTTCTCTCATTTGTTCTGCAACTAGGAATCTATGTTCTTCGTTGCAAATTACTATAGGTTCTTTGGCTATATTTGAATTATTAATTCTCTCCTGAGTAAGTTGTAATAATGATTTATTTGAATTAGAGCTTAAAGATAAAAATTGTTTTGGAAAACTTTTCCTTGAAAGTGGCCATAACCTAGTTCCTGAACCACCACATAAAATAACAGGAATTATTGTATTACTAGTCATAAGTATATATTAATCTAATCAGGCATTTATATTTTATCTTATTTGTTCTATTTCTTATTTTTACACTATTTATTTATTAACTCAAATGATTTTAAAATTACTTTTTAAACTATTTAGTATTCTTTAGGTTTAATATTAATTAAAATTAATAATGAATTTTCTAAAATAAACTTACAAAAAGCTTTTATCAATAATGGCATTTTTTAAAGAATTATATGATGCTTATCGACAGGGATTAAACATCAATAAATATATTCAGCAAAAGAATAATCTATCATCAGACTCTAAAATTTCATCTTTGGAAGCAATATCATATAGTTATGACTTGCAAGCAGGATCATATACAAGATCATTCTATAAAGATTATGAAAGATCAAAAAAATTTGTTGAATATATAATTAAACATATTGAAGATCTTGATTTATTTAAAATTTTAAATAAAAAATCTAATGAGCTAACTATTTGTGACTTTGGGACTGGAGAGGCAACTAATTATTCTTTATTAATTAATTCTTTTCAAAAAAAAGGATTTGATGTAATGCCTTTCGGTATGGATATATCGTTATCACGATTATCTATAGCTATGCATCTTTTATCAATTGAATGTCAAAACAAAAATTCATCTTTTTTCCTAGGTGATTTGACCTCTATCCCATTGGCTGAGAATTCGTTAGATGTTAGTTTCACAATGCATGCAATTGAACCTAATTTAGGGAAAGAAGAAATTATTTTAAACGAGTTAATAAGAGTAACTAGAAATTTTATTGTATTAGCAGAACCAATTTATGAGACTGCTACTAAAGAACAAGCAACAAGAATGAGAGAATTTAATTATATAAAAAACTTAAAAACTAAACTTTATGAAAATAATTTAGTAGAAGTAATTCATGATTCTTTATTCCCTATCGAACTTGTATCAAATCCAAAAAATAGAACAACTTTATTAATAGCTAAGAAAAAGCAAACTCACTATTTAGATCTTAACCAAAGCAAAAATATATATAATTGTCCAATTGAAAAAATAAATTTAACAAAAACCAATAATTTTTGGATATCTAAATTAGGTTCATGTTATCCAGAAATTAACTCTATTCCTATACTTCTTTCTTCCAAAGCATTACCTTATTATCATGCAATAAAATTAATTTGAAAATTAATAGAGCCTTATTTATTTGAGAATATAATTTTAAAATAATCTTCATCTCATTGGTGCAGTCAATTTTAATTCAAATTATTATTTAAAAATAATGTTGTATTTTTTGGATTTTGTATTCTGATTAATTTGATAGATTAGCTATCTTGTAAACTACAAACCTATATCAGTCTTATAATTAGATTTTTGAACTTAATCTAATCTAATTTACTGATATAAGTTAAATAATAAGTGGAGCCAAGCGGATTTGAACCGCTGACCCCCTGCATGCCATGCAGGTGCTCTACCAACTGAGCTATGGCCCCAGACCTCGAAACGTCATTAATATTATCAATCTAGAAATTTTTCTCTTGACGTCTCTAGTTCTTATAGTACTTTATAGCGTTTGATTATTGAAATTTGCACCTTAAAATGCTTGAAGAGATTTACAAGTATCCGTATTATTTATTGAGCCGTTATCAAGAAATTCCTCACCTACTTAAAATTTAGATTGTTCATTAATGGATTATGAAAGGAATTAAAATAGATGGAAACTTTTGAAAAGAGTCTCTTTTAGATATTTTTTTGGCTAAAAAAGTCTAGTTTTTTTAGATATTTATTTTGTTGCTGAAAATAAAGATTACATTTGAGAGATTTAAAGAAACTTGCAAATCTAATTCTTGAGAGAAATACTAATTATCAAAAGCAATAGAATTATTTTGCTTTGGAAAAATTGAAATTATAAAAATTATTGAGCACGTTAAAAATCCTTTTATAATATCTGAATTATTTTCTTAATGATCTTTTGAAGAGAAATTCTGCCAACTCTAGATCAAAAGGATCATCAATGTTGATGACCTCTCTATTAATTAAGATAGCGTGGCAAGACTCATCTAAAATCGTTTTTTCTTCTATTAATTTTTTTCTTGTCAATGCATAACAAATACCATTTCTGTAAAAATAAGGAGGTATTTTTTGTCTTGGGACGTAAGAATTATCATTTGGTAAGTAGAACCCTATTTTCCCATCATTTTTAATTTCTAGAGCTTTTTGAGGTCTATAATGAGCGGGCATTAAACTGACTGTTGCAACTGCTGGGTAATCATTTTTTATTAATTCAGTAAGACATAACTCAATATCTTTTGGAACTCTAAGTGGACTTGTGGGCTCAAGCAAAATCGAGATATCAAATTTCTTTTTCAGAATCTTTTCAGAAGTTATCCATGCATGAGTCCACATATCAACAGATGAAGCATTATCGGTTCCAAGAATTTCGGGACGTATGAAAGGGACCTCTAATCCACAATCTCTAGCTTCAGAAGCCATTTCTTTATCATCAGTTGAGATGATGGAATAGTCTAAAAAAGGAAGAGCTTTGCAGATTTCTGAAGCATGTTTTATGAGAGATTTCCCAGAAATTTTCCTTAAATTTTTTCTCGGTATTCCTTTACTTCCTCCTCTTGCGGGAACAACCGCAAGAATACTTTTACCAAATAGTGTCATATTTTCATTTTATTATTAATTAGTAAAAATCTGATTGCATTTATATATTTATTTCTGAATATTATTCAAGTTCAGCTAGTACCGAATACGCTATAGGAAATGATGTATATTTTCTTACTTTATTGGTATAATTTTGTTTTAAAGATGACCAATATTTAGTTTTAATAATATTATTTAAGTTTTTAATTTCATGAATTAAATCATCAGGTAGGTCATATTGAATAACTTGATCTATGGTGTAAATAAGAGATTCAACTGGAGACTTTGAAGTATTCACCTCTATAACTTTGAAACCACTACTCTCGAGAGAATATCTAATTCCATCTGCTGTAAATCTTAAAAAGTCATCAGGTTGTTGGTGATTTTCCCTTAAGGTGGCATCAAATATATACAAACGACCTTTTTCATTTAAAGCTTGCCTGCATATTTTAAATAGATCAAAGGGATTGGGATAATGATGAAGAACATTTGGAATAAAAATATAATCATATTTATTTTTTACAGATAAGATTTCCTTGATGTTATCTACGTTTATAGAGAAATCTGACTTTTTCATTCTACTTTTGGTAAGAGGTAGAAAATCTAGCTTATCAAGCTGTGCATTTTGCCTAATAGCCTCAGAGGAGTTTGGAGGGACATAATTATAGATAACAAGATCACCCACATAGAAAAGACTTGAAAAAATTGAAAACTCATCATAGATATAGCATCTTTCTAACAGTGCTGATCTTTTATTGGTAGTAATATTTTTTATAACTTTAATAATGTCATTAAAAAGAAGTTCATAATGCGGCCATTTAGTAAGGTCGTAAAGATTCTGAGTTAATTCATTTACAATTAATTGTTGTTCTTCTTTCATTTATTTTTTGGTATTTTGAGATTTGGAAACTCTTTCTCTATTCCTTTTGATCATGTTTGCATACCATTCAAGATGCCCTTCCTTCATGGTTTCGTTCAGAGCATGAAATTGCAATCTTACAACTAAACTTCTTTCTGCTGTATATGGTACTTCATCGGCAAAATGAACACTTCGCGCATGATGAATTGTGCAATCTCCTGGAGAATAATCAGGATCAAAAGTTTTATAAGGAATTGAATTAGGCTTTGCAACAGCTAGAGAAAACCCACTTGCATCTGATGGCTCATGTTCCAATTCATATGTATATGGATTCTTGTAGTATTTCAATCCTCCCATACTTGCAAACTCATTATTAATAGGAATATAAAATGTAAGAGCTTTTGCATTTTTCAATCCATAATATGCATTATCTTGATGGGGAGGTATTGGTGTACCTTTTGCACATCTGGAGTGAATTTCTACACTTTTGAGATAAACGCTCGTTCCAATTAAATGTTGAGCAACCTTAAAAATATCAGAAGTAACAAATTTTCCAAATAAAGAATGATTCTCTTTAAGAGGATATTCAAAATATTTTATATATTTTTTATTATCTACCAGATCAACTGTTAAACCTCTATTATCCTCTTCATAAAGATCAATTATTTTTTCTTCATTTTTATAAATATATTCGCAAGCCTCTTTGCAGATATTTTTGCTAACTATACTAGTTACCTTTATAGAAGAATATTCTAGAAAACTTCTTCTAGATTGATCATCGAATATATTTTCAATAGAGAAACATTGTTCCACTTTTAGAATTCTTTATTAATAGATTATATTTTATATTACATGATTTTTTAATAAATTCTCTCCTTGATAAAACAAACTTAAAAAGCACAAAAAAATACAACTGAAAGTAAATATTTCTTTCTTAATTATTTTATGATTTTTTTCTTTGAATTTATTTTTAAATAATACTCTGTAAATTTAATTTTTAATGTATATCATGAAATTTTTTCTTTAGAATAGAATTTAAATCTTTATCGAGATCAAATTCTTCTATTATCTCTAAAATTTTATTACTAGCTGAACCATTGCCATATGGATTAATTGTTTTCTTTAGTGAATACTGAAATTCCTTAGAATAAAGCTTTATTATCGATTTAATAAGATCTTTTTCATCTGGCTTACAATCAATAATACTTGAGGCTTTTAATCTTCCTTTTTGTCTGTCACCAATATTAATAGTTCCTTTAAAGAAACTTGGAACCTCAATTAAGCCACTAGATGAGTTTCCAATAACACCATCTACAATTTTTAAACATGATAGATACCTAAGTTGACCTAAAGACTTAAAGTAAATCGAATTTCTATTTGATTTACAAAATTCTTTGATTGATTTAATTATTATTCTTCCGTTGGTATCAGCATTGGGCATTGTAAAGATAAAATTTATATCTTTAAATTTTTCAATAGCTTTTAGTATTTGTTCAATTTGAGCTTCACTAGTATTTTGCTCTAACGTTACTGGATGAAAAGTTACTAATAAGTTCTTATCCCAAAATTTCACTCCTAGATTTTGCTCTAGCTTTTCTTTAGACAAAAGTTTCATTTTATTAATACTGTCAATTCCTAAACCACCTACTTCAAAAACAAATTGAGGATTCTCACCTAATTGCAAAACCCTTCTCTTGTAATCTTTTGCCGCGACAAAATGAAAATGAGACATTTTGGTAATACTATGTCTAATTGCTTCATCAATTACCCCTTCTGTGGATTCGCCTCCATGAATATGCGCAATTGGTGTTCGTGAAATCATTGCCGCTATTGCCGCCGAATAAATTTCATATCTATCTCCAAGTAAAACTAATAAATCTGGTTTATGACATTCAAATTTATCCGCAAAACCTATTAGACCTAGGCCAATTGATTTTGAAATTGCAGTTGGAGTATCTGAACTTAATAACATTTCAACCTTATCGCTAATCAAATATCCATCAGACTTTATTTCATTTACTGTTAATCCAAATTCTGGAGATAAGTGTGATCCTGTAACAATTAAAATTAAATCTAAATCTTTTGACTCATGAATTCCTCTTATTATCCATCTTAATAATCCATATTCTGCCCTAGTTCCAGTTACTACACAGATTTTTTTTCTTTTATTTACCATTTTATTAAATTATCTTTTTTAAAGTTATGGCGCGAAGTTTTACCAATTAATTCATCCCATAGAAGAGGAGATATCCCTGTCCCTGGCCTCTTTACACATAAATTTTCTGAATTAAAAACATCACCAATATTAATATTCTGTTTAGCAACAATAGATTTTCTTGCTACTTTCCGATTTTCTAATTCTTGATTTGATGGTTTTTTTATATTGCTGCCTAACGCAATCTCAACTCTCCTAATATTTTTTACCATTTCGGCAAATTTATTAGGTTCTATACTGGCTTTATGGTCCGGTCCTGGTAGCGTTCTGTCAATAGTAAGATGCTTCTCAATTATGACTGCTCCTAAGGCAACTGCTGCTACAGCAATATCAATCCCTTCAGTATGATCTGAATACCCTACTTTAACCCCAAATGCAGATTTTATTGTATTCATTGCTTTTAAATTTACAGTTTCTATTGAAGCAGGATACTCGGTAGAACAATGCAAAATAGTTATAAGATCTTTATTGGTACCATATTTATTTATTTCTTCTAGTGCAATTTCAATCTCTCCAAGAGTAGACATCCCTGTTGATAAAATTATAGGTTTTTTAATAGCAGCAATTTTTCTAATCAAAGGTAGATTAGTAATTTCACCAGAGGGAATTTTATTTCTTTTTAAGGAAAATTTTTTTAGTAATGAGAGACTTGCTAAATCAAAAGATGTAGAAAGAAATTCAATATTTTTTTCATTACAATGTTCAATCAACTCATGATGGTCACTCTCGCTAAGTTTTAAATTGTTCAACATATCTAGTTGAGATACTTGATTGCCAATATTACTTTTTTGGTATTCTGCTAGTGGAGCATAATCTGTTGAAAGTTCACTAGGTAAAAAAGTTTGAAATTTAACAATATCAGCACCAGCATTATATGCAGCATCAATTAATTTATGTGCAAGTTTAATATCACCATTATGATTTACTCCAGCTTCTGCAATTATCAAAGTTTTAGACATTTTTATTTGGTGAAAATCTTTCTTAGGAATAATTAATAATTTAGACCTATATTTTACAATACATCGTTTTTTGAGGCTTCAGCTGGCAATTTTTTCTTTAGTTTTGATTTTTCATTAGCGTAAGTTGAGGACTGCTTGGAAGACTTATGAGCCTAGCCTCTTGATCTTCTGCTACTTTTAACTTACTTCTTGGCGAATCTTTGTACATTTCTAATGTATGTAAAAGCTTCCAGACTGGCCTAAGTAGAATTTTTTCTGAATGTGCTTTTCTTAATAGGCTCTCCCTTTTTAATAATGCATTTTCTCTTTTCTTATCAAGAAATCTTAAATTTATTAACCAATTATTCTTTATGTTTTTGGTTTGATCTTCTATTATTTCGATTCCTTCAATGTTTAATAAATTTTTTTTATATGTCTGAAATAAATTCTTTTTTAATTCTAATTTTTCATTTATTGATTCAAGTTGAGATACTCCAAGCGCTGCATTAATGTTTGGCATTCTATCATTCCAGCCTATTTCAGTATGATTAAATTCCCATGGATGACTTGCTTTTGCTGTAGTAGAGAGATATCTAGATTTTTCTGCAACTTGTTTGTTATTAGTTATTAAAATCCCTCCTCCTCCTGTAGTAATAATTTTATTTCCATTAAATGAAAAAACACCTATCTCTCCATTTAAACCGCAATGTGTATATTCTCCATTTTTAAAATGCCTACTCCCAAGTGCTTCTGCAGCATCTTCGACTATGGGCAACCCCCAGTGATCAGCAACTTTTTTTATTTCTATGATGTCCGCTGGGATTCCAAATATATGAACTGGCATAATTGCAGTTATTCTTCTTCCTGTTTTTTTATTAATTACAAATCCAGATTTTTTTTTGGCGATACTCTCTAATCTTCTTTGGAGGCTTCTATGACACATTCCAAGATTCTCTTTATTGATATCAACAAAATGTGGTATTGCCCCAAGATGTGAAACTGCATTGGCTGTTGCTACAAAAGTTAAAGGTGGAATTATTACTTCATCTAAAGGTTTGACTCCAATCGAGTGGAGTGCCAATCTTAAACCTACTGAACCATTAGTTACTGCTATGGCATATTCCGCACCAGTAAATTCACATATCTTTTTTTCTAATCTTGAAATCCATTCTCCTGCTGAGCTAACCCATCCACTATCAATACAATCCTTTATGTAGGATAAGGCATTTGTGCCTTGGAAATAAGGCTCATGCAAACCAATATATTCATTAGAATTATTGTGTTTAATAGAAAGTTTAATCGCTTCAAATAATTCCTCAGTATATTTTCCCATCATTTAAATTTCATACATATTAGGCTTGTATTTAGACAAGTTTTTATGATCACTAAACCAATTAGAAGTTATCTTTAAACCTTTTTTAAAACCATTTAATCCAGAAAATTTTGGCTTCCAGTCGGTAATTTTTTTTATTAAAGTATTATCACCGTAGAGTCTTTTGACTTCAGAATCTTTAGGCCTCAATCTTATATTATCAGTTTCAATTTCAATGGTCGTATTCATTACTTCAGCAATCATTTTTGCTGTTTCGCCAATTGAGATTTCGAAATTACTCGCAACATTTAAAACTTTGCCTATAGACTCTGAACTTTTTGAAATAGATAAATAAGCTTTACATGTATCTTCAACGAAATTGAAATCTCTTGTAGGATTTATTGAACCTAGTTTTATTTTTCTTTTCCCAGAAGCTATTTGAGTAATGATTGTGGGGATAACAGCTCTGGCACTTTGTCTAGGCCCATATGTATTAAAAGGTCTTATAACTGAAATTGGTGTTTGGAAACTTCTCCAAAAACTTAATGCCATTTGATCAGCACCAATTTTACTCGCTGCATATGGAGATTGACCTACGAGTGGATGATTTTCAGATATTGGAACAAACTGCGCAGTTCCATATGTTTCTGAAGTCGAAGTATGGATTACTCTATCTACATTAAATTCTTTAGCAGCCTGAATAACATTTAACGTACCATGAATGTTTGTGTCTATATAACTAGATGGTGAAATATAGCTATAAGGTATAGCAATTAAAGCCGCTAGATGATAAATTTCATTGCAACCTTTTACTTCTCTTCTTACTAATTCTGGATCTCTAATATCTCCTAAACAAACTTCTACTTCATTTTTAATTTCCTCGGAAACTGAATCGAGCCAACCCCAATTACTTGTGGAGTTATAAAAACAAAAAGCTTTTACACTGTATCCTGATTTAATTAAAAGCTCTACAAGATGAGATCCAATAAATCCATCAGCTCCTGTAACTAAAACTTTTTTACTATTCATCGTTTCTTAAATATATTGACATAAAAAATACTTTAAAACTATATTCTCTATCCTAATTTATTGATACAAACTAATTTGTATCGTACAATAAAACGTTAAATTTGTTTTGAGATTTTTATTGATTTTCAATTATAAATCATCAAGTTTTAAATAAAAATTAAGTCCATGAAGATTAATTCTTGGCGGATATTCTTTAATGTAAGTTGCTCGAATGATACGATTAAGTTCTTTTTCTGAAATATTAATTGAGACTGTTTGAAGTGTATCTAACTCTTTTAATAATCTGGCATTACCTTTCCACTTTTCATCTTTGGATAAGCCAATCTTATCATTGATAACATTGTCTCCAAAAGTATTGATTTCTTTTATGAAGTCAGAGCATAAATTAAAAAGTTCTTTATGGGTTCTCGATAATAAAGTTGGCAAATCATCAAGAGAATCAACTGGAAATCTTCTAACTTCAAGTATCTCCCCATTATCAATTTTTTCATTCATAATATGAGCTGTAACACCAAAAACCTTGACATCATCGTATAAAGCAAAATTGATACAGCCGCTCCCAGGATATTCTGGAGGCCCCGGGTGAAAATTTACTGCTGCTACTTTTGCTTTTTCGATAAGTGTTTTTGGTAAGATCATTAAACTTCTAAAACAAAGAATAAAATCACCCTCCCATTTAAGAATATCCTTTGGTAATTTTTGACCTCTTTTACTTGATTGAACAAAAGTTACATCAAAACCAAAGTTTTTAAGTTGATTAAAAATAGATTTGGATAAATTACATTTTGTTCTTCCAAAAAATAAAATACGTTTTGAATTTACTTTGTCATTTTTCATTTATATATTATTTAAGAGTTTTTAATAAATAAAAAGTTATAATTTTATATTCTATCGCTAATTACTTTTAGGAAAAATACTTTTAAAACTTTATTAAAGTATTTTACCTGTTATCAATATTATGGGAGGTTAAATTGATTTGAAAATCTTTCTTGTGAATTAATATTATCTCTGTAAACTTAAATTAATCTTTAATTTGTAATACTATATATAAATATAATTTTAGAAAAAAAAGTGAATATTAATAGGATATGATTATGTTTTAAATTATTTTGGTCAAAATGGATATGCATCCCTATTTCCTAAGGCCTGAAGCAACTTTAAGAGAAGCTTTTAAAACAATTGAAAATAATCGTGGAAATATTGCACTTATTGTTGATCCTGATGATAAGTTGATGGGTTTAGTAACTGATGGAAATGTAAGAAGAGGACTATTAAATGGACTTGATTTAGACGCAAAAGTGTTGAATGTAATGACAGAAAAAATGATATTTCTTAAAAGCAGTCTTCACTCTTTGAAAGCTACAGCAGAAGCTTTAATGATAAAACATGATATTCAGCAAATCCCAGTAATAAATGAAAAAGGCATTGTAATAGATCTATTGCTTAGAAAGGATTTTAACAACCATTTTATTAGTCAATTACCTTATGTAGTTATCATGGCAGGAGGTTTAGGTTCAAGACTCCTACCTTTAACGAAGGAAACTCCTAAACCCATGCTAAAAATAGGCGAGACTCCGATGATGGAGATTGTCCTATCTCAATGTATACGTTCAGGATTAAAAAATTTTTATTTCGCAGTAAATCACCTGAAAGATCAGATTATTGAATACTTTGGAGATGGTACAAAATGGGGCGTTTCAATAAAATACCTAGAGGAAGAACAACCTTTAGGAACAGCAGGGGCTTTAAAACTTCTACCAAATAACTTAGATAAACCACTTTTAGTTTTGAACGGTGATGTCTTGACAGATTTAAATATAAATAACCTTATTAAATTTCATATTGAACATGATTCTCTGGCAACAATATGTGTAAGAGAATATTTGGAAAGCATACCTTTTGGAGTTGTCAGCCTAGATGGAGAAAAAGTCTTAGAAATCAAAGAAAAACCATCATTTAAACATTATGTTAATGGGGGAGTATATGTATTAAATCCTGAAATTACGAAATTAATTTCTCCTGGTTTAAAAGTTGATATGCCAGATTTAATAAATTTCGCAAGAGGTGAAAACTATAAAATAAGTGCATATCCCATACATGAATATTGGTTAGATGTGGGTATACCTGAAACATTTAAACAAGCAAAAAAGGATTGGAAAGATTTATAAATATAAATTATTTTTTTTGAAAGATTTTTTCGAAAAAAGTTCTCATTATTAGTTGGTAACATCTATATCCTTATTTATAGTATTCTTAAGCAATAGCTTGAGGAAATAAAAAATCATGAAAGATAAAGTTCTGATTTTTTTTGACAATGATATTGTTGTCAGGGCTTTTTACCAATCTGAAACTTTTAAAATATTAGAAAGAAATTTCCAAGTAGATTATGTTTTCCCTGTCGATGAATCTTCTGAAAAAAAATATTTGAATATCAACTTTGATATTTTTTCTAATAAAAAAATTCATTTTGTGAATATAAAAAGAAATAGAATGGGAATGTGGTATCACCTATTCATTGCGCAATTATTGTTTTATCACAGAGGTAAAAGCACATACAAAGCAACTCTTGAGACAAAAGTAAAACTGGAATTAACCCCTAAGTTGGTTATTTTGATGAGGTTTTTATCTAAAAGGGGAATTTTCCCTATTTTTAAATTCTTTTTTAGAAAGATATTGGGTAATAGCAAGGAGATTGAAAAACTATTAAAAGAACAAAATCCTTTATGCGTGATCTATCCTTCAGTTCTTACCGGTCCATTTATTTGTGAGTTGCCAAGAGAAGCAAAGAAATTAAATATAAAATCAATTGTCTGTATGAATTCATGGGATAATCCAATGTCAAAAGCTATTCCAAATGATTATCCAGATTATTTAATTGTTTGGGGAGAAGATAGTAAGAATCAATCTGCAGATTTATTAGGAATACCGGAAAAAACCATACGTAAATTTGGAGCGGCCCAGTTTCAGATTTATAAAGAAAAATCGACCTTGTCTAAAACTATGCTTCAGAAAAAATTTGACGTACCAAATGATAAAAGGATCATATTATATGCAGGAGTTGGTGAAAGTGAAATAGAAACTAAAATTTTAGATTTATTAGAAAATGCAATAGAAAAAGATTTTTTACAAGATACACATATTATTTATAGACCTCATCCATGGCGCGGAAAACTTGTTGGAAGTGAATTAAATTTTTTTGAGATGCAATATAAACATATAACAATGGATCCTCATATGAAGGATTTTTATCTGAATGCAATATTTAATAATAATAGAAAGTTTTTTATGATTGATTACTCCATAACAAGAGATTTACTCGAACTGGTTGATGGTGTTGTTTCTCCAAGATCTACAGTTTTATTAGAGGCTGCAATTCTCGGAAAAATACCATTTGTTATTTTCCCTGAACAAAATAAAAGATTTAATAAAAAAAACATTCATTTTCAAAATTTTTGTAAATTAAGTGATGTTATCACTTGTTTTAGTTGGTCTGATTTTGATAGCAAGATTAAGGTTTTCAGTAGAAATCTGAATAACTCATCCATTTCAGAAAACTTGAAAAATGATGTTAACTATATAGTTGATATGAGAGGCTTAAGCTATGGAGAACGATTAAACTCTTTAGTTGAAAGTATTTTGTAATAATGAAAAAATAAGATAATTATATTAGCCGAATTTAATAAAATTTTTTATTTTTTCTATCTTTATGTTATCTTGATTATTCATAATCTATTATGAGAAAGTATTATATAAAAGCCTTAGAAGCTTTTTTTTATTACTTATCTGAGATGATGCATTTGAGATTATTCTAGTATTCAAAGATCACAGCATAAAGAATGTATTTGAACTCTAAAAATAATTTTTACCACGGCATAATGTTTCATCATTTTCACGACAATGAGATTCATCCTAAAGGCCAAGGGTCCATAAATAAAGATGAATTTTATAAAATAATAAATTTTGTTGGAAGAAAAAATATCTTAGATGCTGAAGTATTTTTTGATAAATTCATGAAGAATAATCTCAAAGATTCAGATGTTTGTTTTACTTTCGATGACGCTATTAAATGCCAAATAGATATTGCCCTACCTGTATTAGAAGATCTTAATATTAAGAGCTTCTTTTTTGTCTACACTTCAATTTTTGAAGGTAATCCAGATAATTTAGAATACTTTAGATATTTTAGGATGAACTATTTCCCCAATATTGATTCGTTTTATGATTGTTTTTATGATGTTTTAGATGAAGATTTGGAAAATTTTTTTAAACTAAGTATTAATAAAATTAAATCAATAAAAATTAGATCTCCGCATTATTCAACTGCAGATATAAAATTTAGACTAGTGAGAGATTCTTATTTAACAAAAACAAAATATGAAAAAATTATGTTTTCTATGTTTAAGCAAAAAGGATTTAATTATAAAGATTTTACTGAAAAACTTTTTTTCCAAAAGAATGATTTAAAAAAACTTGATCAACTTGGCCATTCTATAGGTTTACATTCGCATAATCATCCAACTCTTATAGAAAATCTTAGTTTTGAGGAACAAAAAAAAGAATACGAAGCATGTTTGTCTTCAATATCTAAAATTTTAGAGAAGCCAAAGAAAGAAATTAAATACATGTCTCATCCTTGTGGTAGTTACAATGGTGATACCCTTATGATTTTAAAAGAGCTTGGAATTAAATTAGGCTTTAAACAGATAATGGAGATAGAAAAAGAAAGAGGTATGTCTAAAGTTAATAATTCTCCTTTAGAAATAGCAAGACAAAATCATTCAAAAATACATAAGGAAATAAATAAATGAGAATTACACTTTTCACCGCAAACAAAAACAGGCATAACTACCTCATAAATCTTTTAGCCGAGGTTTGCGAAGAATTATTTGTCGTTCAAGAGTGTGGAACAATTATGCCGGTCCCAAATAATTATTATCAATCTCCAATAATGGAAAAATATTTTGAAAATGTTCTAAAAGCTCAAGAAAAACTTTTTGGAAATTCCTATGTAAATAATAAAAATAGGAATATTAAAACTTTACCTATGCTTTATGGAGATTTAAATCAATGTTCAATTAATTTTCTAGAAGATTTTTTAGAGAGTGATATTTTTATTGTCTTTGGTTCTAGTTATATAAAGGGTGATCTTATTAATTTTTTAATTAAAAAAAAAGCTATAAATATCCATGCAGGAATATCCCCCTATTACAGAGGAAGTGCATGCAATTTTTGGGCTTTATATGATGATAATCCTCATTTAGTAGGTGCAACAATACATTTACTTTCAAAAGGTTTAGATAGCGGACCCATTTTGTATCATGCTATTTCAAAAGTAATAGAAGATCCTTTTATATTCACAATGGCAAGTATAAAATCTGCTTTTCATTCTATTGCCCATAGAATTAAAGATGAAACTATTTTGAAAATAAAACCCATAACTCAAGATAAAAGCAAGCAGTTAAGATATTCAAAAAAAAGTGAATTTAATGAAGAAATAATAGAAAATTATTTTAAAAAAGGTATCGACTTAAAAAAAATGGAATATAAAACATCTATCTTCAAAGATCCATATATCTTATAAATATCCTGCTATTTTGGTCATGATATTTGTTGTAATTTAAAAATTATAAAATTCTTTAAAAATTTATATTCTTATGCTCTCATTATCTATTTCTTTCTCAAAGTGCTTTAAGGTTAAGCTAATTCCTTTTTGAAGATTTGTCTTAGCTTCCCAACCAAGATTATTAATTTTTTTTGTGTCTAATTTTTTTCTTGGTGTACCATCGGGCATTTTTTGATCCCAAACTATTTCTCCTTCAAATTCAATTGTGTTTGCTATCACATTAGCTAATTCCTTTATGCTTACTTCAAACTTGCTTCCAACGTTTAACCAATAAATTTGATCCCCTTCGTTATCTAATGGGAGTAATTTTGTCTCTCTATTCCAAATCCCTAAAATAAACAGGCAAGCTTCTGCAAGATCATCAACATATAAAAATTCTCTTAAAGGGTTCCCTGACCCCCAACAAGTAACCTTTTTTAAATTATTTTTTTTGCCATCATAGAATTTTCTTATTAATGCTGGTATAACATGGCTATTCATTTTGTGATAATTATCTCCTGGACCATAAAGATTAGATGGCATTAGAGCAATAGCATTGAAATTATGTTGTTTTCTTAATGCCTGACAAAGCTTGATTCCTGCTATCTTAGCTAGCGCATAAAACTCGTTAGTTTTCTCTAGAGTATCTGTAAGTAAATACTCTTCTTTTATAGGCTGTTTTGCAAACTTTGGATAGATACAACTGCTTCCCAAGAAAATAAGACATTTAACTTCAAATTGCCATGATACCTCAATCAAGTTTGTCTGAATCTTTAGGTTTTCGAGCAAAAAGTCATATGGTTGGTTGTTATTAGCAAAAATTCCTCCAACTTTCGCTGCAGCTATAATTACAATTGTTGGTTTGTTTTCTTTGTACCAATTCCTAACAGAATAATAATTTTCAAGATCTAATTCCTTTCTTGTTGGAGTTAATAAATTTCCTTCTTTGTTGGTGTCATCATAGCCAGCTTTTATTAATTCTCGTTTTATTGCACTCCCTACCATACCAGTTGATCCGGCAATAAATATTCTTTCATTTAAATTAAATTTATATTTCATAATCAATATTTAATCAACAAACAAGTCATTTATTCTTTTCAATTAAGGCTAGTTTTCTATCCTGACAAATCATCTCTGAGACTAATTCTTCAAGCGTTATTTTGGGTTTCCAGCCCAAATGTTTTTTTGCTTTTCTCGAATCACCCAATAACTCTTCAACTTCAGTAGGTCTATAGTATCTTTCATCAATTCTAATAACTATATCGCCAGTATCTTCTCTTATCCCTACCTCTTTTTTGCCTTGACCTTCCCACCTAATTCCTTTGTCGCTGGGTTTCTTACACCAACCTAGTTCGAAAGCAGCTAATTCACAAAACCTTTTTACAGTTTCCATTCTCCCAGTTGCAATAACATAATCTTCTGGCTTTTCTTGTTGCAACATCAACCATTGAACTTCAACATAATCTTTAGCATGTCCCCAATCTCTCTTTGCATTCAAGTTTCCTAGGAATAGACAACTATCAATACCTAGATCAATTCTCGAGAGACCTCTTGTTATTTTTCTCGTAACAAATGTTTCCCCTCGCCTTGGACTCTCGTGATTAAAAAGAATCCCATTACATGCAAAAATGTTATATGCATCTCTATAATTTTTTGTTATCCAATAAGCATATAATTTTGCCACTGCATAAGGACTTCTTGGATTAAAGGGAGTGTTTTCGTTCTGCGGGGATTCTTTTATATCTCCGTATAATTCACTAGTACTAGCCTGATAAAACCTTGTCTTTTTTTCTAGTTCTAATATCCTTATTGCCTCTAGAATTCTAAGAGTTCCGATAGCATCACTATTAGCAGTATATTCAGGAGTTTCAAAACTTACTGCAACATGACTTTGAGCTCCTAAATTATAAATCTCATCAGGATTTACCTGCTTTATGATTCTAATTAGATTAGTACTGTCTGTTAGATCTCCATAGTGAAGTATAAAATTTGTACTTGATATATGTGGGTCTTGATAAATATGATCAATTCGATCCGTATTAAAACTACTTGAACGTCTTTTAATACCATGCACTTCGTAACCTTTCCCTAGAAGAAACTCAGCAAGGTAGCTTCCATCTTGTCCTGTAATACCAGTAATTAAAGCTTTTTTTTTACTCATATTAGTATTTTATGACTCGGATTAAGCCTAGAACTCTATCATAGATAATTTAGTATCCATATATCATTATTTCATTCTAAAGGGTTTGTTACCCTAGTTAATTATTTAAATTTAATCATTTTATGTAAAATCTTAATTTACATAAAGTTTTGAAAACGTTTTTTGTTCAATTTTTAATTGAATTTTTTAAATAGTTCGTAAGTTGATGCATATGCATTTTCTAATGAAAAATAATTTATGGCAGTTGATCTAGCATTAGTACAAATTTTCTCATAAATATCTTTACTTTCTTCTAAAAACTTAATAGCATCTTCTATTTCTTCTTTTTTATAAGGATTAACTAAGATACAGTTTTCAAAGCTCTTAAACAATTGCGGTGCCCATAATCCTTTTGTCAAAGTCAATATTACCGGTTTCCCGCAAGATAATGCTTGGAGAGTTACACTATATCCGCTAGGCTGATAAACATTTTTAAGTGGTACTACCACAACAAAAGATTTTTGATATAAACTTCTAATCTCTAAATCCGTTAAAGATTTTTTGTATTTATGGTAACTGCCATTAGTTATCTCAAATTTATTATCATTTTGAGCTTTAATTAGACTTGTATGAATGTGAATCCTTTTTTTAGTATTTACTTTCAATAATGTATTGAAATCTCTCCCAGGGTCTTGGCCAATTGAAAAAATATAGTTTGATTCAAAACTAGAATGATTAAAAGGTTTCCAGAAATCAGTATCTACTCCAAATTTGATAGTAAATGTTTTTTTTGTCTCAATATTAAAAGTTTTTATTGAATTTGTTCTGTCTGCTTCACCATAAAAGATAACGAAATCCAATCTTTTAAGAATAATTGTGAAAATTTTAAAATAAATATTTTTGAGAAACTTTGGCAACTTAGAGTCATAATCCGATAATTTATGGAATGCTCCTGCAAGCCTTATTTTGTTTTTTTTATTAATAAAAGCATAATAAAATCCTAAACTTATACTGAACCCATCTGTGAGGCTTACAACGTAGTCGGAAGAATTAATTATGTTGCTAAAATTAAAGACTGATAAAGGTCTTAACCCAATATTGGAAATTCTGCTAAAAATTTCTTCAATAGGTTTAAAGATCAAACATAGAGGACTTTTTTTGTAAGCAGATGTAGAAGATAAATGCTTTATTTTAAAACCATTCTCCCTTAAGGAATCTAAACTTTGAAGAAAATCTTTAGGAGCTTGATTTTTCTTTATAAGTTCCATTCTTTCTTTTCTTCCACCCTTATCAAAAACTAAGATCTTTTTTAACATTTATTTAAAATTTTCGTTGTACCAACCTATCATTTTTTTTAAACCCTCATCAATTTCGATTGTCGTAATTTTTTCACTATTAATTATTTTTTGAAGATGATCGGTATCGGAACTCTTTACAAATCTACCTTCTGGCTTTGAGGTGTCAAAAATTATTTTTGGATTATTACCAGAAATATTGCAAATTTTACTTACTAATTCAGAAACCGAAATCGTCTCTCTCGTTCCAATATTTACTACCACATTACCAATCGTATTATCCATAATCTTAATCATTAATCTTGCACAATCATATGCATGCATATAACTTCTTCTTTGATTTCCTGACCCCCAAGCATAAAGAGGATCTTCGCCATCTAATATCCTTTTGATTAGCATTGGTATAGCACTTGAATATTCGCCTACCCATCTATACCGTTCACCATATATATTAAAAGGTCTTACTATTTTTAAATTTACTTCATTTATTTCTGAAAACAATATGAACTTTTGTTCTAAGAAACGTTTAGCCCATCCATATCCTTTATTTGCTTCTTCAGGGTTTTCTTCAAATAAATCACGTTCTGAGATAGTATCTGGTCCTCCATCCTTGTAAACGCAGGATGAACTTGTAATCAGAATATTTTCAGGCTTTGACTCTGTAAAAACTTCTAGAAGATTATTTGTTATTTTTTCATTATGTAATAAAGTTTCGATATGATTTTTTGAAGAATAACCAATGCCATAAGCTCTACTTGCTAAGTGAAAAATATTTTTTGCTTGAGAAAGAGCATTACGTGCTTGAGAAATATCTTGAAGATCAGCTTCTATAATCTCTACTTTATTTTCAATATTCTTCAGATTTTTAATATGCCCTTTTGAAAAGTCGTCAATTATAAAAACCCTATGTCCTTTATTTACTAAAATTTCAGATAAAAATGAGCCAATTAATCCTCCACCCCCAGTGACAAATACTTCTTTATGATTTTTTGGCTCTAATTTCATTTTTTATTCCTTATTTGAGGTGAAAAGTTTCAAGAAGAAAGTTTTTTGAATAACTTACTTGTGGTTATTAAAGAATCATAATCACCTTTTGCTGTTATTTTCCCTTTATTAAAAAGAAAAATATAATCACAATTTTTTATAGTTGAGAACCTATGTGCAATAGAAATTATTGTGATACTTTTGCTTAGCTTTTTAATAGTTTTTTGAATTATTTTTTCAGTTTCTGCATCGAGTGAACTCGTAGCTTCATCTAAAATAAGTATATCTGGATTACTATAAAGAGCTCTTGAAATTGCAACCCTTTGCTTTTGCCCTCCTGAGAGAGTAATTGCATCATTGCCTAAATTAGTATAAATCCCACTACTTAATTGTTTAGCCATTTCGTAAATTTGTGTTTGTTTTAAGCAATAAATTACTCTTTCATCATCAATTTTTTCCTTATCATATCCAAAAGCAATATTTTCTCTCAGGCTTCCACTTGTTATTAACGGCTTTTGTGGAACATATTTAATTTTTCTTTGCCATCTTTTTGATCCTACTTCTTTTAAATCTTTATCATCAATAAATATATTTCCTTCAGTAGGTTGAAGTAACCCTAAAAATAAGTCAATTGCTGTAGTTTTGCCGGATCCTGAATAGCCTACAAAGGCGTAATGCAAGCCTTTCTTTATTTCAAAATTTAGGTTTTGGAAAACAATATTATTTGATTCTGGATAAATAAATTTGACTGAAGAGAATTTTACTTTATCCCAATTAAATCTATAATCTGCTATTTCGGTATCTTGGTTGAGGAAATCATTTGGCAATCTTAGATTTTTTTGTGTCAAATAAATTCTATCCATCCACTTTTCTAAATTCGCAATATTATTTAGTGAAGAACCTAGTCTATTAAACATTGGAATAACTCTTGAAAAAACAATAACTATGATTGCCATTATTGCAGCTAATTCCCCCCCTCTGATACCAACTGAAAATAGTATCAAGGTTGTGATTAGAATACTTAATTGACCTATCAGAATTACGGTGTAAGTTGGTAATAAATTCCATTTACTAGCTGAGGCATAATTTTTGATAATGGTGTGATTTAATTTATAGAAATTTCCTATGAAATTTTTTTCTCTTGAAGAAAGCTTAATATCCTTTATGCCATTCAGAGTTTCTGTCATGAAAATATTTATAAGTTCCTCATTCTCCCTTACCTTGCCCATGAGCTTAGACGTTTTTTTTCTAATAATTTTTAATAAAATTGATAATATAAATGTTGAAATTATTATTAAAACTAACCCAAGTTTTGGAGTCGTAAATAATAATGTCAATGTGGCGCATAAGATTCCAGAAACTTGTCCAGATATAAACGGTATTGATCTTATTACAGATTTATTCCAAAGCTGTAAATTATTTAAAAAAACATTTCTGATTAAATTAGGGTTATTTTTTATATGCCATTCATAGGGTGAATATATAATCTTTTTATATAATTCTTTTGCAAATCTTTCTTGCGCATTACTTGCTTCTTTAACTGCCGATGCTTGAGAAAATAAATTAATAAAAGTCGATGTAGCCAGTATTACTATAATTAAAATACTTAAACCATATATAAAATTAATATCATCAGGTCTTCCAAATATAACCCAAATATTATTTATTAAATTATTGGTTTTTATAACTTCTGGTTCAATTATCACGCTTACAAGTGGAAAAAAAATTGTGGCTGATAATATTTCTAGAAATCCAGCAATAAAAGATATTATTATGTTTATTTTTAGTTTATGTTTCTCATTTTTATTTAAAAGATTGTATGCTGTTTCAAAAACTTTGAAGTATATATTACGATTTAAAAAGGTATTTTTGTTTATCATAATTGTTTAGGATTAATAGTATTTTTTTTTATTATTGAAATTTTTAATCAATAAAATCATATTGTGTAATTTCTTGAGTTTATCATTTTAAAAGTATGATAATCTCTCATATCTGACTTAATCCAATCATTAATAAATTTGATTTCTCTTTTTATCTCAAGACTATTATCTTTCACGAAATTTGGAAGATATTTTCTTAAAAGTTTTCTATCTGCATCATCTGGTAGAACAGATTTTTTTTGCCAAGATGGCTTTCCAAAATATAGTCCAGCAAATAAATTTGCATCTCTTTGAATTTTTTTAATATTAAGTGATTTAAACCAATCTTTTTCTAGACAACTTAGATATTCTTCTTTGGAAACAGGATACTTTACAAAACCAAAATTTTCATACCATCCTTTATCAGAAACCAATACTGGTTTACCGTAAGCGGCATATTCAATTGCAGAAGTTCCATGTATTGTTATCAAAGCATCAACATTTTCCATGACTTTTTTACCAGAATAAATATTAGGAAGTATTACTATATTCCTAGGTAATTTTTCTTTTAGAATATCTTTCAAAGTTAATCCCCCATACCAATCAGTCAACGGATGAGGTTTGATTAACCATAAAATATTTTTATTTTTGGAAGCATATTTAATAGTCGATTTTATCCAATCAAAAACATCTATAAATCTTGACATGCCATACATATGGGGGAAATCAAACCAATTTCCAAGATATATTGCTACCACATTTTTATAATTGGAACTTAAATCAGAAATTTCTAATTTATCTTCTTTATTATTAAAAGCATTCCTTCCACCAATATCTTTAGTTAGACCTGAGGTCCTTTTTGTTAAATATTTTTGGCCTATTTTAATCAGTTTATCTTTCTTTTTCTCGTCAAGATTGTGGATATCTTTTTTGACGGGATGACCAATACCAAAGAATATATCTTTAGGGGCACTGATTTTCCAAAATCTTGGAGTCCCATATTGCCCATATGAAATAATGACTGGAATTTGTTTTTTTGATCCAATCCAAGCCAGAGGTGCACATTGATAGGATATTCCATGACTTAAGAGAATTAAATCTGGTTTAAATTCCTTTATAAGATTTTCCGAAAATTCAATTGAAGAAATGAATTTTAAAATATATTTATTTAAATTTTTATCATTAATGTTTACCGTTTCAGATTTCTGCGATTTTAATATTGCATCATATAAGAATGATCCTGGGACTCCATATTTAAAAGGATAATTGAGTATATTAATTTTTTTTTTAATTTTTTTAGCAATTAAATCAGCTTCAATAGCTTTTTCTTTTGAATAATTTTTATATACATAAGATATATTTTTAATGCCAATTGAATTTATTATATTTTTACATAAGTATTGATTGCAGTCCCATATATATGCGTGCTCATTAACTTCTTTTGAATATAATGATGCTCTTAGTAACTGTAATCTGTATAGGTATCCTAAATTATAAAATCCACCATCAATAATAATATTTTTATATTCTAAATCATTATTTTTAACTTTATATTTCAGGATTTCATTATATGAATTAATTATATTAAAATTCTTGTATACTTCTTTGTATGACTGTATTTTATTATAATATTTCCTTATATTTTTGTTAATATTATTTAACATAAACAATAAATATATTCAAAATATTATCATATTTTATAAAATCAAGTCAAATTAGTTTTTTTAAACAAAAATTTTATAAATTTTTGTAATTAGAAAAAGTTAAATTCTAATTTATTTTAAATATTATTATCGTTATATCGGATATATTCAACTAGTTTTTGATACTTAAATCCTGTTTATTATTTATTAATTCTATATTAATGTATTTTTCGAATATGTTTTCCCGTAATTATTTTGTTAGCTTTTATTACTAAATGACTGATATCATATTGGCTTAAATTTTTCAGAGAGATTTGTTTTTATTAAATCTCTGATTTGCTTAACTGTAAGATAAGGTTCATTTTCTTTAGAATTATATGATGATCCAATTTTCATTTGATCAAATTTTAAATTTAAGGACTGGAAATGTTCCTTATATTGATTTCTTTTAATATCATTTGTTGGATGAATAATTGCGTAGTATTCGCCTAAGTCAAAAGTATTATAACTATCTGCAGCAGTAATCATCTCTTCATGAATTTTTTCCCCACTACGAACCCCAATTATTGTTTTTTTACAACTTGGTCCAATAGCTTCTGCGAGGTCTGTGATTTGGTAACTAGGTATTTTAGGAACAAAAATTTCTCCTCCATATGAATTTCCCAAAACCCAAAAAACCATTTCCGTAGCTTCCTCAAGAGTAATATTAAAACGAGTCATATTTGGATCTGTAATATTTAAATTCCCAGTTAGGGATTTTTCAATGAATAATGGAATTACTGATCCCCTTGATCCCATTACATTTCCATATCTAACGCAAGAAAAACTTAAATTCCTATTACCTTTGATATTGTTTCCCGCTATGAAAAGTTTATCTGAAACAAGTTTTGTAGCTCCATAGACATTTATTGGTGCAGCCGCTTTATCTGTACTTAGCGCGATAACTTTTTTAACTTTAGTATCCAAGCACGCACGTACTATATTTTCTGATCCAATAATATTTGTTTTTATAAATTCAATAGGATTGTATTCTGCAGCTGATACTTGCTTTAGTGCAGCGGCATGTATGACAATATCAATTTTTTCTAATGCATTTTTTAATCTTTGAAGGTCTCTAATATCCCCAAGGAAAAATCTTAAATTTGGATATTCATCTTTGGGATATTTTTGTTGAAGTTCCCATTGTTTTAATTCATCTCTGCTGTATATAACAATTCTTGGAATATTTTTATATTTTTCAAGTAATTTTTTCAAAAAATATTTCCCAAAGCTCCCTGTCCCTCCAGTTATTAAAATATTTGATTTTTGTATGTTCATTAAAAATTATTTTTTTGATTTTTTGATTTAATTTTAATTAAAAGTATATAAAATCCAAGTAATATTTATCCTGGGATTTTAAGTTTAATACATTCAATAATACCAAATAAATGATTCATGTTATCAAAAATCGAATAGTTATTTATCAATACTAATTTGTTAGTTTATTTCCCAAAGCCTTCTAAGAAAAGTTAATTCTTAAAAATCATAGGCATATATGTTACTATTTTCGACAAAATAGTTTTTTTAGCTTTTGCTATAAAATATTATTAGCAACTTTAAATTTAATTTATATTTTTTGATTATCATTGAAAATTATTTTAAATAATTTTTCTGCGATTTCAAAATCCTCTAAAGTATCTATATCGTTTGCATAAATGCGAGGTATTTTGTAACCAAATATATCTCCGCCCTGCGAATATATTTTTAGATTAAAAAAATAGCATTGTCCGGCATCATGCAATAACTCGGGTAAGTCTTGACTTCTTGAATTGGAATATTTTGGCCATTTAAAATTAATTGCTCCATTCTCATTTTGTTCTAATGCTCTTTGAACGGGATACGGAAAACTTGTAACTGTATGAACTGAAAAGGAACCAGATTTTAAAAGTAGATTTCTGCAACCACATAATGTTTCTTTTGTAATAAATGGAGCAGTTGCGTAGAGATAACAGAGAATTTCAGCTTGCATATTATTTTTTTTCATCCATCTAAGAAAATGATCCCTTACATCTTTATCGTTAGCATAATCATCTGATATATCTTTGGGCCTTATAAAAGGAATTTTAGCCCCATAGCTCTCCGCAATTTCTGCAATTTCTAAATCATCAGTTGAAACATATATTTCATCAAATAATTCAGATGCTTTTGCTTTATAAATAGACCAATATATGAGAGGTTTTCCATGAAAAATTTTAATATTTTTCTTTGGAATTCTTTTAGAACCTCCCCTTGCTGGTATTAAACAGATATTTTTCATCAAATAAATTATTCAACATTTTCATTATATGAAATCAATGTTATTAAAAAGTTTATTCAATATAAGATTTTGTTATATAGAGTTTTTTCCCGTCAGAACATTTTATAAATGCATTTGGATATGGATCATTAAGCATTCTTATTTTGTTATGAAGGTATAAAGCACTGCATTCATTTATCTCTTCTTTAGTAATTTCACTCTCCTCAGGCTTTCTTCTGTTGCAATAAGTTGGATTGCCAATTTGAGGTTGAGGATTAAATCCATTTATTAGGAATTGTAATGAAAGTTTTGTTCCTATTAGTTCAATCCTTTTAAAGATTTCTTTTAGATCACCTGTTAGATCTAATTTGGCTCTTTTTATAATCTGTCCTGAATCAATTTCTTTTTCCATTTTAAAAATACAAACTTCAGATTCCTTAATTCCATCAATAATTTGATTTTGGATCGGACTTCCACCTCTATATTGTGGGAGAGATGATGGATGAAGCATTAAACAACAGAAATTTTCAATTATCTCATGATCAATAATCTCGCTCCAACCATAAAATAAAATCATATCGGGCTTTAAAGAATTACAAAAATCGTAGTCAACTAGTTTTTTGTTATTTATTAAAATAAATTGATGATTCTCTAGTTTTTGATTATCAGATAAGGATCTATAAATATTTTTTGACCATTCTCTATACCCAAAACAAATAATCTTGAGGGAATTCTTCTTTACATCAGGATACATAATTAATTGACCTAACCAATTTAAATGCCTCTGCATATTCTAATGCTGATTGCATCCCTCTAAAACAAGAATAAGCTTCTATTCCTTTAAATGATCTGGGAAAAGGAAAAGGTTTGATTTCACTACTGTAAAAGGATAAAGCTTCAAATTTATTTTCAAGATCTGATTTAGACAACTCAACAAAAAAATTAGGGGAAAATTGACCTTCTTCTGAAAAACTACACTCGCTACTTGATGGTACTTCGTATGTAAATATATTAGATACATTTGTTGCCGAATTAGGTCTGGTACTCATTATTGTTGAACGATATATAATTCTATGATCGTTATTAACATCATGGGGATCATGGGTAAAAACAATATCAGGATTAAATTTTGAAATTCTTGATTCTATTATTTTATTAATATCTATTATTGGAACTTGGTCAAATCTCCCACATGGTAAATTAAAAAATTCTATTTCATGTAAATTGAACTTTTTGGATACTTTTTTTGATGCAGTTTCTCTTTCTTTAATATCATTATCTATTTCTTTTGAATTTAAATTTTTATAACGACAACTACTACCTTCGCCAATAAAAATGATCGAAATTTTTGATTTATTACATATCTTACTTAGTAATCCTCCACAACCTAATACTTCGTCATCAGGATGGGCTGCAATAATAAGAATGGAACGATTAATTAAATTAATCAATTTTTAAGCCGTAGGGATGATAGCAGTTTACTTCATAAGGCATTTTTAATAAATTATTTGTCAATTCGTTTCCATAGTTCAATATTGATATCCTTTTCTTTTTAGACATATTTTTTGAATGTATTCTGTAATTAAAAAGAGAATACGGAATGTGAAGGCCTTTGCATCCATTAATTAATAGTCGCAAGATTAATGAAAAATTTTCTAAACCACAATTTTTCCTTGAAATGTCGTATCTACCCACTGAGTCGATTTTTTCCTTTTTATAAAGTGTTCCAGTAGCAAGAAAATCTCCCCTTCTACAAATCTCTTCCTTATCAAAACTAGGTAAATTTATTTCTTGAACAATTTCTGAAAACTCATTTATTACACTATAGTCTGAATAAAAAAAATCATTATTATTTTTTAATTCTAATTGTTTGTTAAATCTAGATAAGTATTGAGACTTCAAAGTATCATCTGCGTCTACCCTAACAAAATATGGCGAATTAATTTTGTTAATCGCGTAATTGGATGCAACTTCAATTCCTGAGTTTTCTATTTGAATATATTCAATGGATGGTATAGAAAGTCTATTCTTAATTATTTTATAAGTATCATCTTGACTGCCATCATCAATAATTATGATTTTATTCCCTTCATATTGATCTTGATTTAATATCGAATCTAAACATTCTTCAATATATTTTGAATAATTATAGGTTGTAATTATGAAAGAGATATTTGGCATATCAAAATAAATCTTTCATTAGAAAATGAGAATCGGAATCAATATCTCTGTTAGCTTTTCTGCCTATAAGCTTATTTTTAACAAAAGGGGTTAAGGCATCATTTGGACACGGTCTTACTGTTTTTATATATTCATCTAAAATGATTTCACCTTTATTAATCTTTTTTGTAGTCATTAAGGATCTTCTCTGTAAAATTGCAGTTTCTTTTTCATTATCTTCAATTTTTTTTATACCATTGCCTAAAGAGAGTTCTAACTCCCTAGTCCTGAGAACCATTTCCTTCCAAGATTTCGGATTCATAGAGAATTTGTGATCTGGACCCTCTCTTTCATTATCATCAGTAAAATGTTTTTCTATCATTTTCGCTCCTAATGTTACCGCTCCAAGTACCGTTGTTGCCCCAGGGGTATGGTCACTAAGACCAATTATCAAGCCAGGAAATATTGATTGATAAGATTTGATTACGTTTAAATTTATATATTGAAAATTTTCGATACTGGCAGTGTAATTAGTATTACATTGCATTAAACATAGTTTATTATTTGATTCTATGCCTGTTTTTACAGCCAAGATAACCTCCTCAAAATTTGAGGCACCACTGGCTATGAAATATGGCTTATTTTTATTAGCCACTTTTTTAATCATTTCTAACCAAGTAATATCTCCTGATCCAATCTTATAGGCAGGGACGAATTTATCGATGTAGTCAACTACTTCTAAAGAATAAGGAGTAGTAAAAAAAGGGATATCAGCTTTTTTACAGGTTTCAACAAGTTCTTTAGTCCATTCCAAATTAACGGATGCATCTTTATAAACTTCATAAACGCTTTTCTTCCAATTTTTTTGATGTGATAATTGATCTCCTAAATTTAAGAAACCCTTATTGCTTACTATCGTTTCAGCTTGGAAATGCTGAAATTTAGCAGCATCTGCTCCAGCGTCTGCTGCTTGATAAATAAGATCCTTTGCTCGTTCAATATCACCATCATGATTAGCGGCTATGTCTGCAATAAAATAGGTTGGTTGACCTAATCCAACTTTCTTGTTTGCAATTTTAAAAGAATCAGGAAACATTTAACTTTGATTTTTTTTTAAAGATTTTACTAGGTTATTAATTACCTCGCTAGCTTTTGGCATTTTTTTTTGCAAAATATTCTCAACTTTCGAACAGTCTAGTCCAAGGCTATCAGCCCTATTAGGTTGTAAGCTCTTCACAGATGCATTTTCGTACCAATCAAAATTTATTGATAAATTCTTTGCTAGTAACAAGGCAAAATCTTTTTTTGATATACATTCTGAGGATGCGATGTTAATTAAACCTTTTATATTTAATTGCGAGATAAGGATTGTATATTTAGCTAATAATTCAGCACTTATAGTTGATGTGTAGAAATCATTAAATAAGGAAATATTTGATTTTTTAATTAAACAAGAATAAAGCCATTCAAAGAATGTTGGTTTTGATATATTGCCTCTTAAACCAGTAATGTTTGTTCTTATGACGATAGAATCAGGATTTTTCAAAGCGTTAATTTCACCTACTCTTTTTGTTTTTGCATATTGATTTACGATTTTTATATCATCAGTTTCCTTATGAAGTTTTTTTTTATCATTTATATAAAAATGATCAGTAGATATATGTATAAATTTTTTATCAAATTTTAAACAATTTTCGGCAAGTACATCTACTAATTCAGCATTGATTTTATTGGCAATCAATGGTTTTGCTTCGCATTCTTTTAGAGAGACTATGCCTGCGCAATTTATTATTACATCAGCCTTAGATTCATTAATTATTTTTGGAATGATTTCGAAATTCTTTAAGTCTAAGCAATAGTTTGCATTTTTTCTGGCAATTCCAATTGGTTCTACATTGATTGCTTCAAATTCTCTGGAAAAAGCTTGACCTAACATTCCATTTGATCCGATTATGAGGGCTTTTTTATATTTCATTTAATAAAAGATTATATTTATTATCTATAGTTAAATATTATAATAATTAACTTTGATTATGTTTTGAAATTCATAACTGGCATAAAAAATGTAATTAAATCAAAGTTAATTTTAGATGATTGATATTGATATGTTGTAAAGAAAATAGTTTTATTCATAAAGTAAATAAATTAAAAAATATTTAAAAAATTAAGATGTAGGATTAATTTAAATAATAATTTAAAAATTATCTTTATTAAAAATTGAAAATTGCAATCAACTATAAATTAAAAAAAGGATCATGGGGAGGTGGTAATCAATTTGTAACTTCTTTAGTCAAGGCTTCTTTGAAAAAAGGATTTGTAATCACTTTTGATCTGAAAGAAAGAGATATCGATATAATTCTTTTAATAGATCCGAGATCATATACTTCAGAAGTTACATTTGGTTCTTTCGATGTAATTTTATATCTACTTTTTAGGAACTATAAGACGATAGTTGTTCATAGGATAAATGAATGTGACGAAAGAAAAAATACTAAATATATTAATAGATTCTTAAAATGGACTAATTACTGTTCTGACTTTACAGTCTTTATCTCTTCATGGTTAAAAAGCTTAGATATTTATCAGCAGGATAAGCCACATAGGGTAATTCTAAATGGTGGAGATACTAATTTTTTCCAAGTTGATAAAGAAATTTCATGGAAAGGTGATGAACCTTTGAAGCTTGTTACACATCATTGGAGCCCAAACCTAATGAAAGGTTTTGATGTCTATAGGGATATTGATGCTTTATTAAATAATGAAGAATTTATGAACAAAATTGAATTCACTTATATCGGTAATCTACCTTATGGATTCAAATTTCAAAACTCCAGGCATATTGAACCAATAAGTGGGAAGAAATTAGGATTAGAGCTTTCTAAGAATCACGTTTACATATCTGCATCTATAAACGAACCTGCAGGAATGCATCACATTGAGGGTGCATTATGTGGCTTGCCGATAATCTATAGAGAAAGTGGTGCTTTGCCTGAATATTGCATGAATTACGGGATTTCTTTTAAAAAGAATAATTATTTACCAGCAATAAATGAAATGTTTTTGAAATATCCACAATTTAAGCGGAAAATCACTTTTTATCCTTATACTGCAAAAAAAATGACGGATGAATATCTAACTTTATTTACTGAATTAGTTGGCAAAAGAAAAGAAATTATAAAAAATAGAAATCTTTTCAGAAAACCTTCTTTGTTAATAAAAAACTTTTTACTAGTATTTTTAAAAATAAATAATATAGTAAAATTTTTAAAGAAAATGAATTCGAAAAGAATTATGAAATGAATATTATTTCGCTAATTAAAAGGGAATTAAGAGACTGGTTGGAATTTTTTGTTAGGTACATTCCAGGAAAAGTTGGTTTTTTTACTAGAGAACTATATTTAAAAACAAGAATTTCTTCCCCCTTTGAAAATAATCGTTTTGAATGCGGTATAAGAGTCGATTATCCAAGAAATATCGAATTTGGTTCAAATTCTTATTTTGGGATTGATTGCAAAATTTATGCTTCAGAATACAGCAATATAAAAATTGGCTCAAATGTAACTTTTAACTCTAATGTAATGATAAATGCTAGAGGTAAAGGAAAAATAATTATTGGAGATGAAGTATTGATCGGTCCTAATGCTGTTTTGAGATCAAACAATCATTCCTATGAAAAACTTGATGAACCAATAATCTCGCAAGGTATGGCTGAAGGTGAGATAATAATTGAGGATAATGTATGGATTGGCTCTAATTGTGTTATTTTGCCTAATTGTCGAATTGGTAAAGGAGCAATAATTGCTGCGGGAGCAGTTGTTACAGCAGATGTAGAAACTAATTGTGTAGTTGGAGGAATTCCTGCTAAATTTATAAAAAGAAGGTGAGAGGTACAAATAATAAATTCAAGTGAAAATAAAAGAAGGTTTTAAATTGCCAATAAGAAATTCAACAATAAAAAAAAGAGTTGAAATACTTCGGGGATACTTTTTAGATTTATCAAAGATAAAAAAATTTTTTATATCTCTTTTTGTAGATTCTTTATTATGTTTAATTACAACATGGCTTTCTTTTTGTCTACGACTTGGAGATGTTATACCAATTGAAACCGTTTTATTTTTGCCATCATATTTATCAATTTTATGTGCCATACCAATTTTCTATTTGAGTGGATTATATAAGACAATTTTTAGATATTCTGGTTGGCATGCAATGTTGACAGTCTCAAAATCTATATTCCTGTATGGATTGGTTTATTCATTTTTTATTACATTAATTACAATAACTGATGTCCCAAGAACAGTTGGCATAATACAACCTTTATTGTTATTTTTTGCGGTAGGTGGATCAAGGGCTTTTATTCGTTTTTGGATTGGAGATCTCTATCGGACAAGACTTAAAAAGTCGAGTTTGCCAAAGGCGGTAATTTATGGTGCAGGAGATTCAGGAAGAAAATTGCTTTTAGCATTAGAGAATAATAATGAATGGGAAGTCTCTTGTTTCCTAGATGATGATATAGATAAACAGGGTAGAGTTTTGTCAGGGAAAAAAATTCATTCTCCGGATTATTTAGAATTCTTATCAACCCAAAAAAATATTTCTTATCTTTTGCTTGCCTTACCGAGAATATCAAGATCAAAAAGAAAGGAAATTATTAATAAGGTAAGTAAATATAATTTGTCAGTTAGAACCTTACCCTCCTTAATAGATATTGCAAAAGGGAAAAAGGCAATAACTGACTTAATTGAACTTGAAATTGATGACCTTCTTGGAAGAGATAAAGTATCTCCCAATGAGGAATTAATGAAAAAAAATATTCATAACAAAATTGTTCTAGTTACAGGCGCTGGAGGTTCTATAGGCAGTCAATTATGTAGAGAAATTTTTAATATTGGACCTAAAAAGATCTTATTACTAGATTCTAATGAATATGCTCTTTATTCCATTCTGAATGAATTAGATACTTTGAATCAAAATAAATCCATTAAAATAATCCCACTTCTTGCTTCAGTTCAGAATAGAAAAAATATTAGAATTATTTTGGAAACTTGGAAGCCAGATACTGTTTATCATGCAGCCGCTTATAAACATGTACCAATAGTTGAACATAATCTTGCTGAGGGTGTTAAAAATAATGTTTTTGGGACGTTAACTCTTGCTATTGAGTCATTGGAGTTGGGTATTTCTAATTTTGTATTAATTTCTACTGATAAAGCTGTCCGTCCTACAAATGTTATGGGTGCGACCAAAAGACTTAGTGAGATTTGTCTTCAAGCACTTTTTGCTAGTAAAACAAAAAGTCAAATTACTAAGTTTTCTATCGTTAGATTTGGAAATGTTCTTGATTCCTCTGGATCAGTAATACCAAAATTTAGAAAGCAAATTAATGATAGAGAGCCGTTGACTGTTACGCATCCAGAGATAAATAGATTTTTTATGACAATAAAAGAAGCTGCTGAATTAGTTATTCAGGCTGGGGCTATGGCAAAGGGCGGGGAAGTTTTTTTACTAGAGATGGGAGAACCTGTTAAAATTTTGGATCTTGCAAAAAAAATGATCCAATTATCTGGTTTGAAACTTAAAGATAAAAATAACCCCAATGGCGATATTGAAATCATTATTACCGGTTTAAGACCTGGGGAGAAATTATATGAAGAACTTTTGATAGGTAGTAATTCTGTTGAAACAATTCATCCAAAGATTTTTAAGGCTCAAGAAGAATTTATACCTTGGTCTGAATTAAAAATAGAAATAAATAAACTTGAGGAATTTGTTCAAATAAATGATTTAGAGAATATCATTAAAATTTTTAAAAAGCTTGTTGTTGGTTTTAGTCCATCCAAAAAGATTGTTGATTATATTTTTAATGAGAAATTAAAAAAAGATATCTATTAAGGAATAATATTAAATAGCACATGTAAGATAAGTTTAATATTAAAATTACCAAAATTTAAAAATACAGTTTTATGAATCGTATTTTACTTACTGGAGGATTTGGTTATATCGGATCGCATACTGCTGCAATATTATCAGAATTAAAAGAAGAATTTATAATATTTGATGACTTTAGTAATTGCAAAGAAAATATTGTAGAAAGATTAGAAAGAGTAATTGGCAAAAAAATTTCTTATGTTAAGGGTGATATAAGAGATACTTCTAAATTAATAAAGACTATAAAAAATAATAAAATTTCATCAGTTTTACATTTTGCGGCTCTTAAATCTATACAAGATTCAGTAAATAATCCTCTTAAATATTACGAAGTTAATGTTTTAGGAACTATTAGCTTGCTCAATGCGATGAAAATAAATGGAGTCAAAAATTTTTTATTTAGTAGTAGTGCCTCCATTTATGGAGAGCCAAAGTATTTGCCAATTGATGAAAATCACCCACTAATGGCAATAAATCCTTATGGAGAGACTAAATTAATGATAGAAAAAATACTTAGAGATTTAGTGAAATATGACCAAAATTGGTCTATCTCATGTTTGAGATACTTTAATCCAATAGGAGCGCATCCATCTGGCCTGATTGGAGATGATCCAATTTCAGGAAAATCACAAAATCTAATGCCCTCTTTAATTGATGTTGCAAAAGGTCTTAAAAAAAATATTGATATCTATGGAAATAATTATGAGACTAAAGATGGTACTGGTGTAAGAGATTATATTCACATTATGGATTTAGCATCTGCTCATGTGAAGGCTTTAACACATTTAAAAAAATCATCAGGTATAAATATATTTAATCTTGGTACTGGTAGGGGATATAGCGTAATGGAATTGATAGGTACATTTGAAAAAGTAACGGGTAAAAAAATTCCCAAGAAAATAATTAAAAGAAGAGAAGGGGATGTATCATCTTGCTATGCAGACCCTACTAAATCAAATAGAGTTTTGGAATGGAAAACAAAAATGGATTTAAATCAAATGTGCTCAAGTGCATGGAAATTTTCAAAAAATAAAGACTAATTTCTTATGAAAAAGAAAATTATTTTAGGTTTGGCAAGGTTTGTGTCACTTTTTTGGAAATGTATCCCCTTTACTATTAGAGAATTTTTGTTTACTTCTTTTTTTATTATTGAATCAAGGGGAAATAATGCTAATGAGGGATTAAAAAGAATTTTTTTAATACAAGATAAGTTAAATTGGGTTATAAACGAAAGAGCAATTAAATATGATAATGGTATTCATCCTAAGCATAGGTTAACTGGTTATCATGATTTTTTTATTGATAGAATCAATGATGGGGAGTCCGTCTTAGATGTTGGATGTGGGATAGGTGTTGTTGCTATGGATATTGCTTCACAAAGAAATAAAAGTTTAATAATAGGAGTTGATATTGATAAAGAAAATATAGAAATTGCCAGGAAATTAAAAATTAAGAATTCAATTAATAATATTAATTTTATATGTGGGGATATAAATTCCAAAAAAGATATAAAATCAGACGTTGTTATCCTTTCTAATATTCTTGAACATATTTCAGATAGAGTTACTTTTATGGAGGATATTATTAAAAAATCAGGGGCTAAAAAATTTTTAATTAGAGTCCCCCTTTTTGAAAGAGATTGGCAAATTGCTCTTAGAAAAGAATTAGAAATTTATTACTATTCAGATAAAGATCATAAAATTGAACATTCTATTGAGGAGTTTAAAAAGGAAATTAATTCTTGTGATTTGAAAATTAAAGAACTACAAACAATTTGGGGAGAAATTTGGGCTCACTGCTTTTATGAACAATAACAATCTTGAATTGATTTCCATAATTATCCCTTGTTTTAATAGTGGAGAAACACTTGAGCGTACAATTAATTCAGTTTATAACCAAACTTGGAAAAATAAAGAAATCGTTCTAGTTAATGATGGTTCTTCTGATAAATATACATTAGAGATTATAAAAAAATTAAAAGATAATTTATATATTAAAGTTCTAAATCAAGAGAACTTAGGATTGCCTGCTGCTAGAAATAATGGCGCAAAGTATGCTAGTGGTAATTTTCTTTATTTTATTGATTCTGATGATTGGTTAGAATTAGATGCATTGGAATTAATGTATCAATTTTATAAATTGAATCATCAAGATGGATTTGTTTTTTCGGATATTATTATTGAAGGTAAAATAAATAAAATTATTAAAAAAGAATATAATTTTTTTGAACAATTATTTCTTAATCAATTACCTTATAGTATTTTTATTTCTAGAGAAAATTGGATTAAATATGGCGGTTATGACGAAAAAATGAAATTAGGTTATGAAGATTGGGAGTTTAATATAAGATTAGGTTCTCAAAATCAATATGGAATTAGGCTACCACAACCACTTTTTCATTATAACGTTAGCAATTCAGGGATGCTCTTATCAAAAACTAGCAAATATCATGCTCAAATAGTATTTTATATAATGAATAAAAATAAGGAAATATATAAATTAAAAAATTTACTTAAAATTTGGTTTAAATGGAGAAGGAAAGAATCTAGTTTTCCAACATCAATTTATTTCTTGTGGTATTTGATACTAAAATTAATTCCTAATGCCTTAGTTTCAAAACTTTTTATAATTTCAAGAAACTTTAAATGGTTTTTTACAAGAAACAAAATTTTGCATTCTATTAAAAATTTTCGGATTTTATAACGTAATCTCCAATGAAAAAAAAATTACTTTTTAATATTACAGAAGATTGGTTTTTCTGCTCGCATTTTGTTGATAGAGCTCTGGCTGCTAAAAGAGCTGGATATTCCATTTTTGTTATCTCTAAGATGAATAATCATAAAAGTTATATTGAAAATCTGGGGATAAAATTTTTATCTGTACCTTTTAATAGAAAGAGTGTTAATCCAATTTATGAGTTTTATATATTTTTGAGGATTATTTATTTTTACTTAAAAATTAAACCTGATATTGTTCATCATATCGCTGCGAAACCTATCATCTATGGTTCAATTGCAGCCAAAATATGCAAAATCAAATCAGTCATTAATGCACCTGTAGGAATGGGCTTTGTTTTTTCTTCAGATAGTTTTAAGGCAAAAATGCTTAAGCCATTAGTCAAGTTTTTCTTAAAACAATTTCTAGACTCTCATTATGGACCAAAAAGAAGAAATAAAGTAATCTTCGAAAATAGAGATGATTTAAATTATTTTATCGAAATAGGAGCTTTAAAACCCTCTAATGCAATTGTTATAAGAGGCGCTGGAGTTAAATTACAAGTAATTAGTGGTAAAAGAAATAGTAAACAAATACCCATTGTCGCATTAGTTGCAAGGATGCTTAAAGATAAGGGCATTTATGAATTTGTAGAGGCAGCGAGAAAGCTAAAAAATGAAAAATTGAATGCAAAATTCTTATTAGTTGGTGATATCGATCCATTAAATCCTACATCATTAGATAGAAAAACTTTATCTGCTTGGCAGTCTGAAAATGTAATTGATTGGCTTGGGTGGGTTGATGATGTTGGAAGTATTTTAAGAGAAACGGACATATTGTGCTTACCTTCTTATAGAGAAGGATTACCGAAGGCTTTAATAGAGGGTGCGTCTTACGGGATACCTTTAATAACTACTGATGCAGTAGGCTGTAGAGAGGTAGTAGAGGATGGTGTAAATGGTTTTTTAGTTCCAATTAAAGATGTTGAAGAGTTAAAAAATAAAATTTCAATTTTAATAAATAATAAGGATCTCAGAGAAAAAATGGGAAAGGAAAGTTATAAAATAGCTTCTTCTAAGTTTGCATCAAAAAAAATAAATGCCCAAACCTTGAAAGTATATGATGAATTATTTTTCTAAGATTTTAATTCAATAAAAAATTATCTTTAAAATTATGTTAAACTTAAAAGAAATTCATGATAAGGATTACAGATATTTTAATTTCTTTTTTTGCGCTAATAATTCTTTTACCCTTAATTTTCTTGATATATTTTTTAATTTATCTTCAAAATAAATCACCAATCTTTAAACAAGTTAGAATGGGAAAAAATATGAAAAGATTTACATTAATAAAATTTAGAACAATGAATATTGGTACTGAATCACTAGCAACACATTTAATAGACGATACTAAAGTAACAAATTTTGGAGGGATTTTAAGAAAAACTAAATTAGATGAACTCCCTCAACTTTGGAACGTTTTGAGAGGAGATATGAGTTTAGTTGGTCCAAGACCATGCCTCCCCTCGCAATTTGAATTGATTGATTTTAGACAAAAATATGATTTGTATAAATATTTACCTGGTATTACTGGTCTCGCTCAAATAAACGGTATAGATATGTCGGATCCGATTCTGCTTGCAAATACTGATTATAAAATGATGAAAAACTTGAATTTGAAAAAATATTTCTATTATTTATTACTGACTTTCTTTGGTAGTGGCTTTGGAGACAGAGTGAAAAGAATTTAGTCTAAAAATTAATGCTCAATCTAAATGAATATACAAGATTCAAAGTAATAAATAATATTGTTTTTGGTGGAGCTGGATTCTTAGGCTCTCATCTTGTTGATAAACTTTTAGATAATGATGAAAATGTATTTTGTATTGATAATTTATCTTCAGGAGATTTGTATAACCTCAAGCACTTAAAATATAATAAGAAATTTATTTTTATTAATCACGACATATTAAACCCATTAGTTTCAGAAATACCAATTGAAAAAATATGGCATCTAGCTTGCCCAGCTTCTCCTAATATTTATCAAAGTGATCCCCTTAAGACAATTAGAGTTAATTACGAAGGGACTTTCAATATATTAAATTTAGCAAAATTATTTAAATCAAAAATGCTTTTCACAAGTACCAGCGAGGTTTATGGAATAACTAATAAAAATCCTCAGAAAGAAAATATGCCAATAACTTTATCAACTTATAGTCCCCGAGCCTGCTACTCAGAAGGTAAAAGAATTGCCGAAACACTCATAAACTCTTTTAGAGAAACTAACAAAATGGATATTAAGATAGCAAGGATTTTTAATACTTATGGACCAAGATTGAATCTTAGTGATGGCAGAGTTATAGGGAATTTTATAAAACAATGTTCGAAAGAAGATAAATTGACTATATATGGGAATGGAACTCAAACTAGATCATTTTGCTATGTAAGTGATTTGATTGAAGGCCTCATAAAACTAATGGATAGTAATTTCATATACCCAATTAACCTAGGCAATGAAGAAGAAATCACAATTATTAAATTGGCAAAGTTAATACAGACTAAAATAAAAAGAGAGGTAAAACTTGAGTATCTTAACTTGCCTCTAGATGATCCAAAAAAAAGGAAACCTTGTTTAGATAATGCAAAAAAATACCTAAAATGGAATCCAAAGGTATCATTATCAGACGGTTTAAATGAAACTATCAATTATTTTATATAAGTATCCTAATGGAGAAAAATTAATAACTAGATGTTAGAGTTAATCTAATTTTATAGTTCAATTTGTATTCAATAAAAAAAATTTGTTGTATTGGTGCAGGATATGTTGGAGGTCCAACAATGGCTGTATTCGCTAAAAATTGTCCTGACATTGAATTTGAAGTTGTTGATATAAATCAAAATAGAATTAAAGCATGGAATAGTGAAGACCTTGAAAAGCTTCCTGTTTTTGAACCTGGATTATCCGAAATAATAAGCTTTTTAAGAGGTAAGAATATTATTTTTTCTACAGACTTAGATAATGCAATAAGGAGTGCTGATATGATTTTTATATCTGTTAATACCCCAATAAAAAAGAGAGGATTAGGAGCTGGTGAAACAAGCGATTTAAGGTGGGTCGAATCATGTGCAAGACAGATAAGCGAAATTGCTGAGGGTCATACTATTGTTGTTGAGAAAAGCACTTTGCCAGTAAGAACTGCACAAACCATTAAAGATATACTACTCTCTAAAGATTGTCATCTAAAAAATAAAAGCTTTTCTGTATTATCTAATCCAGAATTCCTTGCAGAAGGTACAGCTATAAATGATCTTCAATGTCCAGATAGAGTATTAATAGGTGGGGATGATATAGAAGCTATGGAGGCGCTTAAAAAAATATATTTAAATTGGATTCCTCAAGAAAAATTAATACTCACAAATTTATGGAGCAGTGAACTTTCTAAATTAACTGCAAATGCTTTTTTGGCCCAAAGAATTAGTTCCATAAATTCAATCTCCGCAATTTGTGAAGTTACTGGTGCTGATGTGAATGAGGTTGCAGACGCAATTGGGAAAGACTCCAGAATTGGATCTAAATTTTTAAAATCAGGTCCAGGCTTTGGTGGAAGTTGTTTTAAAAAAGATATTCTAAATCTTGTTTATTTAGCAAAATATTATGGACTTTATGAAGTCGCCGATTATTGGCGAAATGTAGTTGAAATTAATTCTTGGCAACAAAAGAGAATTTATGAGATTATTGTTAGAAAGCTATTTGGCAATCTTGCAGATAAGAAAATTGCGATTCTTGGATTCGCTTTTAAAAAGAATACCAATGATACTAGAGAATCTCCTTCTATAGAAATTTGTAAGAATCTTTTGAATGAAGGTGCTTTTTTATCTATTCATGATGTACAAGTTACTAGTGAGATTATTGAAAGAAATCTTTCAAATAATAATAATGTGAATTCAGATTTAGATTTTGAATTGAATCAAGGAAAATGGGAATATCAAACTAACCTATACGATTCTATAAAGAATTCAGATGCTGTGATCTTGTTAACAGAATGGGAAATCTATGAGAATATTGACTGGGAATTTGTTTCCGTAAACGTTAAAAAACCCTTCTGGATTTTTGATACGAGATCAATAATTAAAGATAAAAAGATAAAAGATTTAGGACTTAACATTTGGCAAATAGGCAATAGTAATAAAGAATAAAATTAGAAAATTTTTTTCAAAGAGCTATCTCTTATAATCGATCTTTCTCTAATTATTGATCTCATACCTGCTAAAAGTATCCAAGCTAAAGTACTTATCCTGCCATCAAAATAAGTTATGTCGAAAATATGAATCATTAAAAATACTATAAATGAAATGATCCATGCGTTGTCAAATACTTTCATTTTATCTTCTGAAATTGATGATTTATTTAATGGAATATTTGATTTTTCTTTGCATGCATTCAAAACTATAAAAATTATTGTTGCAGAAATTATTAATGATGAAGTTAAGCCATGATTTATTGCAATCTCTAGAAAAATATTATGACTATGTTGAATCTCACCAAATGCACCGTTTGAGAGTTCATATAAAGATTTAAAAGATCCAGCTCCATAACCTGTTATTGGGTTTGATTTTATAAGTTCTAAAGATTTTCTCCAAATTTCAATTCTTGGAAAATGATTTAAATCTGACAAATTAATTAAAAAAACTTTTTTAATTAATTCGTATGGAATGAAGTTAAAAATTACAGATTTTGAATTTAAAGAAAGTTTTGCGATTAATTTAAAAAATATCGGTAATGACAATAAAGAACATAAAATAAAAAGTTTATTTTTAATTGATTTTGTAAATAAAAAAATAGTAATGAATATTGATAAGATTGCTCCCCTTGAGCTTGTAAGCACAATCATATAAACAAAACTCAAACAAAGCAAAAATACTAACAAGGTCCTAAAATTATTTTTATTTTTTTCTACTAAAAATATCAAACAAAGAGGAAGGATAATGCATAGCCATGCGCCAAAATAATTTTGGTTATTAAATAGCCCTGTTACTCCACTTTCATTTGCAAGTGGACGTTGGTACCAAATAATTAAATTATTAAAGAAGTAATATGGTCCGTACATTTTTAGAAAGTATTGACAAAATCCACTTAAAAGAACTGGTAACGAGCCAATTATTAATAACTTTGAGGTATGAATTCTTAATTGTCTACTTTCTAAATATGGTTGAAACCCCCAAAAACACCAAAAGAAGGGCAGCCAGTTGGATAGACCAATCCAAACATTTGATATATCTAATAAAAAGAAATTGTTTTTATTTAATGTTAAGAAAATACAATTAAATATCATCAAAATAGTAACTACTAAAAAAGGATAATTATATTTATCCTTGAAATAATTATCTCCCCTTTTAAAACTACTTAAAGCAGATGACATTAATAATAAAAGAAAAGATATAGCTGGTGCCACTGATAATATTAAGACTCCTAATTGAAAGAGTCTTAAACCAATATTTTTGAGAAATATTGGGTTCGAATAATAATCTGCAAAAACTGAACTTTTTAATTTTGCAATAAAATTCATTAATATATTTTTTCTGTTATTAGATATTCAAACGCTCCCTGCAAGATTCGAACTTGCGGCCCACTGCTTAGAAGGCAGTTGCTCTATCCAGCTGAGCTAAGGGAGCATTATTTTATTATATCTGAGAGGTATGGCCTAATCAATGTAAGTATTTCTTTTTAAAATATTTATTAAGCTAAAGATAAATTAATTAAAAAAGATTTTTATTCAATATTTTCCGATATCTTCCTAGAATAAGAAATATTTACATTCTTCATTTTGGCTAAAAGAATAACGGAAGAACAAAAAAATAACATTTTAAAAGATTTTATTGACAACAAAACAATAGAAGAGATAGCTAAAAATTATAGCTTTACAAAGCTAACAATTTCTAGACATTTAAAAAAGAGTCTTGGTGAGAAAAAATACTTTGAAATTGCAAAAAAAACAAAACAAATTAAAGAAAATCCTAAAACTTCAAATTTTTTAGAATCCCAATTAAGTAATCAAGAAGAGCTAAATTCATTAAATGAGAAATCCTCTATTGAAAATTCATTTTTCGAGATAGCGCCTCTTGACTACCAAATAGACAATATACCCCAAAAGGATTTATCTTCTGTTTCAATAACTGAAGTAGATCTACCAAAAGTTGTCTATATGGTTGTTGACAAGCAAATTGAATTAGAAACTAAACCTTTGAAAAAATATTCAGAGTGGAGTTTTTTATCAGAAGAAGAATTAAAGAGAATAACTATTGAAATCTTTTTTGATATTAAAATAGCAAAAAGATCTTGTTCAAAAGATCAAAAAGTTATTAAAGTGCCTAATAGTAATGTTTTGAAAATTGTTGCCCCAATACTTCTTTCACGTGGAATATCTAGGATTGTAAGTGAAGATATTTTGATAGCTTTATGAATTATCTTCATTATTAAAATTAACACTTAACAAGCTTCCCAAGATTGACCCTGTTATGAAGCTACTTCCAATAATAAAACTTATTGGGAGTTGTATTGTTTCAGCAAATATAAGATTAATTTTCTCTTTCCTAGAACTATTTTGAATTCCAATGATCAAAATCAAAAATAAACAAGAATTGAATGTAATATTAAAAATTATTTTTTTATAGGGGATCAGCATTAATTTTTGGTTCAATTATTGTACTTGCTTAATATAAATTATAAATAATTTTTTTTGAAAGATTTTTCTTTTTAGCAAGATATTTTGATGCAGCAGATAAAGATAAACCAGCGTTAATTAATTCATGCAATTCTTTTTTTAATAATGATTTATTAATTTCAGGATTTTCTTTGCGCTCTATGCCTTTAAGAACAATTGTTATTTCCCCTATAATTTCTCTTCCTTTTAATAATTCAATGACATTATCTAAATTATTACTTATATTTTCCTCAAACTTTTTAGTCAATTCCCTTGAAATACTGACTTCTCTATTCCCCCCGCAATATTCTCTTAATTCATTTAAAAGTTTATTGAGCCTATGAGGTGATTCAAAAATGATTGTAGTCTTTTCATTTAGACTAATTTCTTTAAGTATGGATTCTCTTTCGATCTTCTTTTTTGGAAGAAAACCCTCAAAGATAAATTTTGAAGCTGGATAACCGCTCGAAATAAGCGCGGTTAGTGCGGCACAAGGACCTGGAACACAGATAATATCAATTGAACTCAATTTTACTTTTTTTACTAGATCTTCTCCTGGATCACAGATACTTGGCATGCCTGCATCACTTACCATTGCTATAGATTGCCCTTTTTTGAGATTATTAATTATTGTGGGAATCTTATTTAGGGAATTATGCTTATTAAAACTAATCATTTTATTGCTTATTTCGTACCTACTCATAATCTTTTTTGTTTGCCTAGTATCTTCACATGCAATTAAAGAGACATTTTTAAGAATATTTAATGCTCTAGTTGAAATATCATTTAAATTACCAATCGGTGTTCCTACTAAATATAAGACACCGCTTTCAGGTTCTTGACTTCTATGAGAAGATGGATAATTAATATTCATTTCGTGTTCGATTTACCTACTGGCGTATTTAAAGATAATCTTATCGATCATTTAAGGATTGTAAGCTGGGAAGCATCTGAAATTTTGCTTAATTTTTCTCAAATGTTGAAAAGTCCAGTTTATAAAAAGGAGATTATAACAAGTAAAAATAATGAGGACCCCGTAACTTTAGCTGATTTAAATGTAAATAATTTAATTATTCAAAGTTTAAATAATAATTTTAAAGATTTTGAGTGGAATATTTTAAGTGAAGAGAATGTGAAAATCAAAACTTCTAGACTTAATAAAATTACTAATACCAAGTGGCTATGGGTTCTTGACCCATTGGACGGCACTAGGGACTTTATTCAAGGTACAGGCAATTATGCAATGCATTTAGCCTTGAATTATAGGAACAAACCCTACATTGGGATTGTGCTCATACCAGAGAGAAATGAATTATGGATTTCTGACGGTGAAAAAGTAATTTGCGAAACCAAAGATGGTTCTACAAAAGATATTAAGTTTTCAAGAAAAAAGAATTTAAATGATATGACAATAGTTACTAGTAAAAATCATAGAAATGAAAATTTAGAGATCCTAATAAATAAAATTAATTTCAAAGAAAAAATTATTATGGGAAGTATTGGGTGTAAAATAGCCTCCATTTTAAGGGGAGAAAGCGACATTTATATATGTTTAAGTATGCCTGGTAAAAGTTGCCCAAAAGATTGGGATTTTGCCGCCCCTGAAGCGATTTTAAAAGCTGCAGGAGGGGCGATTACAAATTTAGATAATGAAGAACTTTCTTACAACAAATCTAACTTCAATCAAGGCGGTGTAATAATTGCATCAAATAACAAGCAATCACACAGCATTTTATGTAGGCAAATTAAAGAATTAATTGAAAAGCACGATATCTATCCACTTTTAAATTAACTTAGAGGTGCAACTGGAGTTGGAGTTGGATCTGGGTAAGACATTCCTCCATTTTGGGCTACTCCTCTTAGTGTTAAATTAATTCTTCCTCTACTGTCTATTTCGCGAACTCTAACAGTTACCTCATCACCTTGCCTTACTACATCTTCGACTCTCTCGACTCTTGCCTCAGATAATTGTGAAATGTGAACCATCCCCTCTTTACCTGGAAGAATTTCAACAAATGCCCCTATTGGTATTATTCTTGTGACAACTCCTGAGAAAACTTCACCTTCGTGAACTTTCCTCGTCAGTCCCTCAATAATTTTTTGTGCCTCTTCAGCAGCCGCTCCATCATGGGAGGCTATAGTAACTATCCCGCCATCTTCAATATCTATTTTTGTATTTGTTCTTTCTGTAATACCTTTAATAGTCCTTCCGCCAGGGCCAATTACAGTTCCGATTAATTCCGGATCTATTCTGAAGCTTAACAACCTTGGAGCATGAGGGGATAATGATTCTTGAGGCTGATTTATGGCTTCTTGCATTTTTTCTAGTATATGCAGCCTCGCTGGACGAGCTTTTTTAATCGCATCAGAAATAACTGATACTGGAAGTCCTGTTATTTTCATATCCATTTGCAGGGCAGTAATTCCTTTCTCGGACCCAGCAACTTTGAAATCCATATCCCCAAGGAAATCTTCAATCCCTTGAATATCAGTAAGTATTCTTACCTCTTTATCTTCTTTAATTAATCCCATTGCAGTACCACTTACCATGGCTTTTAAAGGGACGCCTGCATCTAGAAGTGAGAGAGTACTACCACATACAGACCCCATAGAGGTAGAACCATTAGAACTTAATACTTCACTTACGACACGTAATACATATGGGAATGTTTCTTTGCCTGGCAGGACTGGAATTATAGCCCTTTCAGCTAATGCACCATGACCAATCTCTCTTCTTCCAGGAGTTCTCATAGGTCTGGTTTCACCTACTGAATATGGCGGAAAATTGTAGTGATGAAGATAAGTTTTTTCAGTGCTTGGATTAAGATCGTCCATCTCTTGTGCATCGCTTGGCGTGCCAAGTGTAGTAGTAGATAGAACTTGTGTAAGTCCTCTTTGAAATAAGGCTGAACCGTGTACTCTTTTAGGTAATATTCCTGCACTTGCAGATATTTTTCTCACCTCATCTAGATCGCGCCCATCAACTCTTTTGCCATCAGTAATAATTTGAGCCCTCATTAACTTCTTAGTTAGTTTTTTAAAATCTGAGTGAATTAATTTTTCGTTCTCTGATATTAAAACTTTTAATTGATTGTCATCTTTTAAGGATTCAATTTTGCTTTGAGCATCAAGTTTTATTTTCTCAAGTTCTAGATCTCTTTCATCTTTTGTTTGGTCAAATTTCTTTAAAACAAGATTAATAGGTTTAGTGCAGTTTTTTTCCAAGTATGAAACTAAAGTTTTGTCATCTTCTTGTTCTGATGGCTTAATTTGAGTTACTCCTAACTCTTTAAGCAAATCTTCTTGAGATTTAATCAGTTCTGTAACGGCTTCATACCCAAAATCTATTGCTTCAATAGTATCTTGCTCGGATAATTGATTAGCACCTGCTTCAATCATTACGATACCGTCAGGTGAGCCTGCTATAACAATGTCTAGATCACCTTTTTCTATTTCTCTATAACTTGGATTTAGTATGAAATCATCCCCTATAAGACCAACTCTGACAGCAGCCATTGGTCCATAAAAAGGTATTTCTCCAAGTAAAGTCGCAATTGATGCTCCTGTCACTGCAAGTACATCTGCGGGTACTCTTTCATCAAGAGAAAGGCATGAAGCAACAATTTGAATCTCATCTCTCATCCAGGCTGGGAAAAGAGGTCTCATTGGTCTATCTATTAGTCTTGCAATTAAAGTTGCTCTTTCTGGAGGACGACCTTCCCTTCGCATGAATCCGCCGGGAATTCTTCCCGCTGCATAAAGTTTTTCCTCGTAATCGCAAATTAGAGGTAAAAAGTCTGAAACTTCTTTTTTAGTAGTTTTTGTTGCTGTAACTAATAAGGAGGTGTCTCCACACTCAATCATTACTGATCCATTTGCTTGAGGAGCATATAGTCCTGTTGTTAGTCGTATCTCTCGTCCGTCAAACGTGATCGACTTATTTTGTCCTTCCACTTTTTAAATTATAATCTATACATAATTTATTCTTACATCTTACAGGGACATATTGAGTAAATTATTTAGATAAACTATAAAAATTCTTAAAAAAGTCCAGAATTAATCTTTAATATCTATAAATTAGTAAATTTTGCTGTTAAAAAATTAAGTTAAAATTTACCTACCAACTAGATTTAACTAAACCTGGAAGTTCGCCATTGTGAGCTCTTTGTCTCAACTGATTCCTGCAAAGGCCAAAATCTCTGTACACCCCTCTTGGTTTGCCAGTCGCCCAACATCTATTCCTAACTCTATTAGGTGCAGAGTTTCTTGGAAGGCCTTGGATTTTTCTATGTATTTCTAACCTTTCCATTGGATCATTTGCAGCTTTAAATTCATCTAATAATGA